>NZ_JACVTT010000096.1:0-16968 GCF_016624665.1 Stenotrophomonas sp. S39
CCACTCTGACCAAGGCTGGCACTATCAGCATGAAAGCTATCGCCACAAGCTAGCGAAACACTCGCTGAAACAGAGCATGTCCCGCCGCGGAAACTGCTTGGACAACGCGGCCATGGAGAGCTTCTTCGGGACGCTGAAGTCGGAATTCTTCTACCTGAACAACTTTGACAGCATCGAAAGCCTGGAAGCTGGGCTGGTGGAGTACATCCGGTACTACAACGAAGACCGTATCCGGCTGAAATTAAAGGGCTTGAGCCCGATAAAGTACCGGGAGCAGGTCGCGCTGGCCGCCTAGCCCCCCCAACCGTCCAACTTCAGGGGGTCACTTCACCATGGGGGCTCGTAGGCGCCATCCATGGCGCCTGCGGTCCCGCCCACCCACACCGCCCTGGCCTCGACAGGTTCCCGGTGACGGAACGGAAGGCAAGAGCAGAAGCGGTTTCTGATGTCGGATGGAGAAGGAATGTAGAGCCGAGCCCATGCTCGGCTGAATCCATCGCGCAGAGCAGCCGAGCGTGGGCTCGGCGCTACAGCGAGCGCGCAGCCAAGCAGCTTTTGCTCTTCTTTTTTCTTTTCCGTGGGTGGACGCACACGGAAACGGTCAGAGGCCGGGCGGCATCTGCTCTACGCGACCAACCGACCACCCACGAGGGGCTGCGCCGTTCGCGGGAACCTACGCCGAAGGCGCAGGCTTCTGCCGCAGCAGGCTGACCGCCAGGCCACCCACCACCAGCACGCCCAGGCCAAGCAGCGCCCACAACAACCATGCCTTCCAGTCTCGCTGCGGCTCCAGTGCCGCCGCGCCGGCCAGCGTCTCCGGGGCGCCTTCCAGGCGCGCCAGCGTCGGCTGCCACGCAGGGTCGTTGCGCTGGCGCAGTTCCTCGATCAGCACCGCGATCGGGGCTTCGGCCCGGCGTGCGGTGGCGCTGCCCACGGCCAGCGCATACGGCGCCGCGCCCTGGCTGAGGAACACCATCACTTCCGGCTGGTAGCCCAGGCGCAGAGTCGGCGCGGTGGCCGTTTCCACCGGGCTGGCCACCAGCTTCCAGTAACGGTCACGCCACGGTCCGGCCAGTGACTGTGCCGCCGACTGCTGGCGCTGGCCCGGTGCGCCCTGCTGCACCTGGTAGGCGATCCACGGCGCGCTGCGCCGCTGCCATTCCGCGTTGGCATCGTCGCGGCTGTACAGCGTCCACTGCACCAGGCTGTTGTCGGTGCTGGCCACGTCGGCCTTGCTGACCGGGAATCGCCCGTCCAGCTCGAAGGTGTATTCGCCCTTGCCGGCGGCGGTCGGCTGCAATGACAGCCACTCCCATGGCACCGTCGCCGGGGCAGGCGGCAGTTCGGCCAGCACGCTGCGCAGGGTCGGCAGGCGCGCTTCCCCCTGCGGCAGCACGCGCAGGTAACGCGCATTGCCATCCACCTGCAAGCGGCGCTGCAGCAGGCGCTTGCCGGCGCGCTGCAGGTCCACCAGCGGCACATCGCGCGACACCGCGCGCCAGTGCTGCAGGTCGTCACTGGCGTCGATCTGCACCTGTGCCTGCAGGGGTTGGCCGCTGTCGACCCAGTCCAGCACCAGCGCCGCGACCGGCTGCTGGCCCAGCACGCTGCCGTCGATCAGCCAGCCGCCCTGCCCGTTCGCCACGGCGCCACTGCCCACCCGCGCCTCGACCCGGCGAACGCGACCATCGGTATCGCGCTCGGTCAGCAACTGCAGGTCGTTGCGCTGCGCTTCGGCCAGCGGCGGCAGCGCGAACCACGGCAGCTCGCGCTGCACCGGCGGCTGCGCCAGCGGCTGGTCGGGGGCCAGCAGCGCCGACGGCAACGCCTGCCCGGCGGCGTTGAACACCTGCAGGTCGCCCAGGTCGGCACGGCCAGCGCGGCGGTAGATGGCCGGCTCCAGCACCACGCGGTAAGCGCCGGACTGCGCGCTGGACAGGCTCAACGGCCACTGCTCGGCGTAGTGCCTGCGGTAATCGTTGGCCTGCGCGGATGCCGTACCCGCTACGGCCAGCAGGATCGGCAGCAATGCACTGCGCCATGTCTTCATTGCGTGTTCTCCACGGTCGGCGCGGTGCCCGGGGGCGCCGGCGCCAGATAGCCCACGACCGTGCACAGCAGGCCGTAGGCGATGAACGATGCGATACCGAGCAGGTTGCCAAGATGCTGGCGGTCGATCAGCACCAGCTTGGCCAGCACCACGGCCATCAACACGGCACCCACCATCCACAGGACGCGCTGGCCACGGCGCGAGCCCCAGACCCAGGCGATCACGCCCAGCACGCTCCACAGCACCGTCAGGCTGGTCTGGGCCAGGCTCCCGCGTGCCATCGACGGGCTCCAGGGCGCGCCGCCCCAGTGGTGGACACCGTGCAGCACGGTGCTGGTGAGGGCGATGAAACCGGCCAGCGCCAGCACCGGCACGCGCAGGCGCTGCAACGAGGCCGGGGCCTGGCTGCCGAACAGCCAGCGCGCGGCCAGCAGCAGGCTCAGCCACTGCGCAAGTTCAGCCGGATTGAGCACCGGCAGCCACGGCAGCGGATCGGCATCACCGGCCAGGCTGATGCCGATCCACCAGGCACAGGCCAGCACACCAAACACCACGGTCTGCAGGGTGGTGCGTGCCGCGTCGAAGGCATCGCCCAGCGGCCAGCGCAACCACGTCCAGCGCCACAGCGACACGGCCGCCAGCAGCAGCCACGGCAGGGTCACCAGCAGCGCCGTCCAGCCCTGCGCCAGCTGCGCGGCATCATCGCCCCACAGCGCAAGCAGGGACAGCAGCGAAGGCCACAGCAGCCACCACAGGAACTGGGCGATGCGGCCCACGCCGTCGCCGCTCTGCCGCAGGCACAACAGCGTGCGCACGCCCAGCACCGCAAACACCGCCCAGGCCAGCCCGCCGTAGCCGGCAAACGGCTGCTGGTGCGCATCGCCCTGCAACAGCGCCAGTGGGAAGCCCGTCGCCAGCATCAGCAGCGCGGTCATGCCCAGCGCACGCGCCGGCTGCCGACGATGCACCTCGGCGGCCAGCCAGGCGGTCACCGCCGCCAGCACCAGCAGGGCATCGGCCTTTGCTGCGTGCTCGATGAAGCGGACGATTTCATGGACGAAGCCGCCCAGCCACCACAACAGGCCCCACAGGTAATAGACCAGGGCCACGTCATGCCGCGCGCGGCGCTGGTAGCTCCAGGCACTGGCGAAGCCGGCCACGGCCAGCAGCAGCGCGCCGACGGCGGTGGCGTTGAGCAGGAACCGGGTGTCGCCGTGCCAGTGGTCGGCGCCCACCACGAAGGCGAACGCGGCACCAAGCTGCAGCAGCGCGGCCGCCACCTGCGG
This sequence comes from Stenotrophomonas sp. S39, assembly GCF_016624665.1. Classification (NCBI taxonomy): domain Bacteria; kingdom Pseudomonadati; phylum Pseudomonadota; class Gammaproteobacteria; order Lysobacterales; family Lysobacteraceae; genus Stenotrophomonas; species Stenotrophomonas sp. S39. The sequence goes on from NZ_JACVTT010000096.1 coordinate 3,337, forward strand.
CAGCCAGCGCTTCTGCCGCAGCCCCAGCCACGCCAGGCCAGCACCTTCCAGTGCGAACACCGCGCCGGTGGCACGCGCCGACAGCGCCAGCGGCACCGCGAGGGTGGCAAAACCCACCGCCAGCACTGCGTGCGACTGCGCCAGCACGCTGTACGACGCGCGATGGATCAGCGCGCGTGCCAGCAACGCATAGACCGCTGCCAGGCCCAGCGCGCACAGCGCCAGCGTCATCGGCTGCTCGTGCAGCATGCCGGCCTGCAGCGAGAACGCGATCAGCGGCGTGCCGAACACCAGGCTGCCATCGACCAGATCGCGGCGCTCGGCCGGCTGGCGGCGTGCGTACAGCAGCGGGATCAGCAGGTAGAACGCGAAGAACAGCAGCAGGAAGGGTTCGGTGCTGGCGAACTTGTCGGCGCGGTACTGCAGCACGCCCCAGAAGGTGCCGATGCCGAAGGTGAAAGCAAAACCCAGCAGGTTGAGCGCGCGCCACGGGCGGAACCAGGCGATGGCAAAGATGCCCGCATTGAGCACCGCGTAGTAACTGAACAGCCCGACGTGGTTGCCACTGCCGGTGGACAGCCACAGCGGCGCCATGAAGCCGGCAAGGATGCCCAGCACTGCCAGCGTGCGCGAGTTCTGCACCACGGCCAGCACGCACAGGCCCGCCACCAGCAGGATCGAGCTGGCGAAGGCGAAGCCGGGGTTGATGAGTTCGAAGCGCTTGAACGCAGCGAAGATGGTCAGCAGCAGCACGCCGATGGCACCGCCCTGCAGGGCCAGCGCAAACAACCGACGACGTTCACGCTGGTGCCAGCCGAAGCCCAGCAGGCACAGCGCGCCAACGGTGATGGCAGCCAGGCGCAGCTCGATGGGCAGCACCAGCCAGCCCTGGTCGCTGACGTACTTCAGCAGCGCGGCAACGCCGGCCAGAAGCACCAGCATGCCGATCTTCACCGGTACGTTGCCCTCGGTAAACCAGCGCTTGGCCGCGCCCACGGCGCGTTCAATGACGTTGGGCTGCGCCGGCTGCGGCGGCAGCGGCGGGCGCGCCGATACCGGCGGTGGCACAGGGGGCACGGGGGGCGCAGGTGGTTCGGGCGCGGGACGCGGTGCAACGGGAGGTACCGGCGATACCACCGGCGGCGGAGCGGCCGCAGCCGGGCGCAGCAGCGGCGGCTCGCGGGGCGCAGCGGCGGGCCGTGGCGGCGCCACGGCGGCCCCGGCCTCACGCGGCGGGGCGGCGGTGGCCGCGATGCCGTCGGCCACTGCGCTCTCCAGCGCGGCCACGCGCCGGCGCAGGCCGGCGATCATCACCAGTGCTACCACCAGCAGCAGCGGTATCGCCAGCAGGGCCAACACCACCAGGACGATCAGTGCTTCCATTCTTCGTCTACCCCAACGCAGCCGCACCCCAGCGGCAGCGGTCCGTGGCCCATGCTACGTCAGCCGGGCCCATGAACGACGAACCCCCGCAAGCCGGGGTTCGTGTGGCAATCTTCGCGGGCCTTACTTGGCCGCGACGACCTTGGCCATTTCCAGGCACTTGTTCGAGTAGCCCCACTCGTTGTCGTACCACGACACGAGCTTGACGAAGGTGCCGTCGAGGGCGATGCCGGCGTCGGCATCGAACACCGAGGTGTGGGTTTCACCGACGAAATCGGTGGCCACCACCTTGTCTTCGGTGTAGCCCAGGATGCCCTTCAGCGCGCCTTCGCTCTGTGCCTTCACTTCGGCGCAGATCTCGGCGTAGGTGGCTTCCTTTTCCAGCTCGACGGTCAGGTCGACCACCGACACGTCCGAGGTCGGGACGCGGAAGCTCATGCCGGTCAGCTTCTTGTTCAGTTCCGGGATGACCACGCCTACGGCCTTGGCCGCACCGGTGGACGACGGAATGATGTTCTCCAGGATGCCGCGGCCGCCGCGCCAGTCCTTGTTGGACGGGCCATCGACGGTCTTCTGGGTGGCCGTGGCCGCGTGCACGGTGGTCATCAGGCCGCGCTTGATGCCCCACTTGTCGTTGATGACCTTGGCCAGCGGGGCCAGGCAGTTGGTGGTGCACGACGCGTTGGAGATGATCGCCTGGCCGGCGTAGGTCTTGTCATTCACCCCGAACACGAACATCGGCGTGTCGTCCTTCGACGGAGCCGACAGGATGACCTTCTTCGCGCCCGCATCGATGTGCTTCTGCGCGGTTTCCTTGGTCAGGAACAGGCCGGTGGCTTCCAGCACCACGTCGGCGCCGACTTCGTCCCACTTCAGGTTGGCCGGGTCGCGTTCCTGGGTCAGGCGGATCTTCTTGCCGTTGACCAGCAGGTCGTTGCCCTGCACCGCCACGTCGGCCTTGAAGCGGCCATGCACGGAGTCGTACTTCAGCATGTACGCCAGGTAGTCCGGCTCCAGCAGATCGTTGATGGCCACGATTTCGATGTCATCGCCGAAGTTCAGCACCGCCGAGCGCAGGACGTTGCGTCCGATGCGACCGAAACCGTTGATACCAACCTTGATTGCCATGTTCAGAAGCTCCTGCAGCCGCGACAGGTGCGGCGGGATGGATAGGGCCCATAAGTCTAGCAGCACCCCACTGGCCACCGCCGGCCAGCGCCGCGGGCTGGCAGGCGGCGGGACAGGATTTGATCCGGATCAAAGCGTTAGCGCGGCGTGAGGCCGAGACTGGCCGCATCCACCCAGCAACGAGAACACCCCCATGCGCAAGACCTCCCCCCTGATCCTGGCCGCTGCCGTCTCGCTGGCCGCCGCCCCGGCCATGGCCCAGTCCAAGGGCGACTGGACCGTCTCGGCCGGCGTCCACCAGGTCGCCCCGAAGTCGAACAACGGCTCGCTGGCCGGTGGCACCCTGAAGGTGGACGTCGACAGTGACATCAAGCCGACCATCACCGGTGAATACTTCATCGCCGACAACCTCGGCATCGAAGTGCTGGCCGCGCTGCCGTTCAAGCACGACATCAACATCAACGGCCTGGGCCGCGTGGGCAGCACCAAGCACCTGCCGCCGGTGGTAAGCCTGCAGTACCACTTCAACAGCAAGGGCAAGGTCTCGCCGTTCGTCGGCGCGGGCCTGAACTACACGACGTTCTTCAGCGAGGACACCACTGGCGCGCTGGCGGCCAGCAAGCTGAAGCTGGAAGACTCGTGGGGCCTGGCCGCGCATGCCGGCATCGACTTCGCCATCGGCGAGAAGGGCGCGCTGCGCGTGGACCTGCGCTGGATCGACATCGACAGCAAGGTGAAGCTGGACGGCGAGAAGATCGGCACGGTCAACATCGACCCGCTGGCTTACGGCGTCTCCTACGTCTTCAAGTTCTGATTCAAGTTCCAGGACACCCGCAAACCTCGCAGCATGTTGCCCCGGTGTGTGTGCCGGGGCTTTTTTTTGGACACATTGCGTCAAACCCGCGGTTACCTTCGCCCCGCTAGAATGGGCGCATGAATGCCCTGCACTCCCTGATCCTCGCTGCCGCCCTCGCGCCGGCCCTGCTGACCCTGTCCGCCCCCGCCCATGCCTGGGGCGCGCAAGGCCATCGCCTGGTGGCCGAAGTGGCCGATACCCGCCTCAACCCGGCCGCGCGTGCCGAGGTCGACCGCCTGCTGGCCACCGAGCCCGGCGCCACCCTGGCCAGCATCGCGCCGTGGGCCGACCAGCTGCGCGCCAAGGACCCCGGCCTGGGCCGTCGCTCCGCCGGCTGGCACTACGTCAACATCGCCGAGGACGGCTGCCAGTACGAGCCGGCCAAGCACTGCAGGAACGGCAACTGCATCGTCGAAGCACTGAAGGCGCAGAGCGCCATTCTCGGCGACCACAGCCTGACCGACGGCGAGCGCCTGCAGGCGCTGAAGTTCGTCGTGCACATGGTCGGTGACGTGCACCAGCCGATGCATGCCGGCTACGGTCACGACAAGGGCGGCAACGACTTCCAGCTGCAGTTCGGCAACCGCGGTACCAATCTGCATTCGCTGTGGGACAGCGGCATGCTCAACACCCGCAAGCTGGATGACGCCGGCTACCTGCCGGTGCTGCGCGCGTTGCCGGCGCCGAAGTTGGCCCGCCAGTCCAACCCGCAGCGCGACCCGCAGCGCTGGGCCGAAGCCAGCTGCCGCATCTCGGTGCAGCCGGGCGTGTACCCGGCCACGCACAAGATCGGCGATGAATACACCGAGCGCTATCGCCCGGTGGCCGAAGCACAGCTGCGGCTGGCCGGCGAAAATCTGGCACAGCTGCTGAACCGCGTGCTCGGCACGCGCTGAGGAGGTTCCGATGTCGGCCCAGGTCCAATCCTTCTTCCACCGCGACAGCAATACCTTCAGCTACCTGGTCTTCGACCCGGACAGCGGTGAAGCGGCGCTGATCGACCCGGTCCTGGATTACGACCCGGACACCGACGCCAGCAGCGACGCGCCGGTGCGCCCGCTGCTGGAGGCCATCGAGCAGCAGGGCCTGCGCCTGCGCTGGCTGCTGGAAACCCACGCCCATGCCGACCACGTGTCGGCCGGGCGGCGGCTGAAGCAGCGCTTCCCGCAGGCAACCCTGGCCATCGGCGAGGGCATCCGCGAGGTGCAGGCCACCTTCGCACCGCGCTACGGCCTGGAGCTGGCAGCGCAGGACGCACACTTCGACCATCTGTTCACCGACGGCGAAACCTTCGCGCTGGGCCAGTTGCAGGGCCGCATCATCGCCGTGCCCGGCCACACCAGCGACAGCATCGCCTACCTCATCGGCGATGCGCTGTTTACCGGCGACTCGCTGTTCATGCCCGATGGCGGCACTGCCCGCTGCGATTTCCCGGGCGGTGATGCCGCGCAGCTGTACCGCTCCATCCAGCGCCTGCTTGCCCTGCCCGATGCCACCCGCGTGTTCGTCTGCCACGACTACGGCCCGGGTGGCCGCGCGTTCGCCAACCAGACCAGCATCGGCGAGCAGCGCGCGCACAACATCCACGTGCACGACGGCGTGGAGGAAGCCGCGTTCGTCAGCGTCCGCGAGGCACGCGATGCGACCCTGGCCGAACCGAAGCTGATGCAGCCGGCGGTGAAAGCCAACATCGTTGGCGGCGCCTGATCAAGGCCGTGGTGTCCGCCGGGCATGGCCCGGCGCTACCGACCCTGCGTGCGTACCACGTGCTGGCCCTTCAGGATCTCGAAGGTGAACGCGTACTGCAGGGTGACCGCCACCGGTTCGATGCGGTCCGCGCCCTCGCAGCCACGGTCATCAGGCACCTTGCCCGGTGCGAAGTGGCAGACCGCTGCGGACGAGTACAGCCACTGCGCGACCGCGGCCTGCGCAGCCTGCAGCAGCGGCCCGTTCTCTGCCGCCAGGCCGGCGCTGCATTCACTGCGGTCGGTCAACGGCTGGCTGCGTTCAACCCGCCCCTGCGCGTCGACCACCACCTGCAGGCAGATGGTGGTCGGTGGCAGCGAGGTGCGAGGGTCGTTCCCGCCCACCACCGGGTCGGGTGCGGTATGCAGCTGCGGCATCCGATAGCCCTCGCTGGCCGCCAGCGTGTACGGCTGGATCTGCCCGCTACCGTCCCCATCCGCCGCGCGCAGGCGCTGGTGGCCGACGTTCTCGCTGCGGGTGTCGACCGTGGTCACGCGCTCCCGGGTGGCGCAGCCTGCCAGCAGCACCGCTGCAATACACAGCGGTGCGCCCTTCATCGCTGCCTTCACTGCGCCTGGCCACCAGCAGGTTCGGTGTTGTCCATGGCGTAGGTGATCGGGACGCGCAGCTTGCCGGCCACCGGCTTTCCATTTTTCATCGCCGGCGTATAGGTCCATTTACGCGCCGCTGCAATCGAGGCGGCTTCAAACACGCCGGGGTTGGTCGCACTTTCCACCTGCACGTCGGTGACGGTGCCCTTGGCATCGACGGCCACGATCAGGTTCACCACGCCGGTCAGGCCCTTCTCGAAAGCCTCGGCCGGATAGCTCGGCGGTGACATCTTCTGGGCCTGGATCGGGCTGTCCAGGCCGGCCTTGGCGGCATCTGCCGCGGCGTGCTGGAACGGCTCGGCGCTGACCGACGGCGTGCCCTTCACCGCGCCCTGGCTGGCCCAGGCCAACGCAGCAACACCCATGCACAACCCCATCAGCAACACCTGGCCGGACACCTTCGGCAATGCCTTCCGCTTCGACTGCTTCAACATGGCGATACGCTCCTTCAACACGGGTTGGCTGCGCCAATGACATGCCATCGGTGCAACCGGGTGGACCAGCTGCGCCTTCAACAGCGTGCTGGCATAAAGACGGCGCTGCGTCGGCTGCGCGGCAACGGTGCGCGCATCGCAGGCCAGTTCCTGGTCGCGCAGGAAGCGGCGCGCGGCCCAGGGCAACAACGGGTGGAACCAGAACACCGACCGTGCCAGCAGCAATGCGCCATTGGCCCAGTGGTCGCCATTGCGGCGGTGGCTGCGTTCGTGGCGCAGGATCAGCGCCTGTTCGTCTGCATCGAACTGCTGGTCGAAGTGCGGGCCGACCACGATGCGCGGCTGCCACAGGCCGACCAGCGCGGGCAGGCCGGGGTCGGCGCTGGCCTGCCAGCTGCCATCGCCACGTGCCTGCAGCGTGCCCAGTGCGCGCTCGAAGCGGCGTTGCGCGCGCAGTTCGCGTGCCAGGTGCAGGCCGGCGCCCAGCCCCCAGACCAGGGCCAGCAGCCACGGCCACATCGGCAGCTGCGCGGTGACACCTTCAACGGTGCCCGGCACCACCTTCAGCGGCAGCGTGGGCACATGCTGCAGCACCGGCAATGCCCGCAAGGCCGGCAGGGGCAGCAGCAGGGCCACCAGCAGCAGCGGCAGCAGCCACCAGCTGCGATAGGCCAGCTCCGCGCCGCCCAGCTTCACCAGCAGTGGCCGCGCGGCCGCCAGCAGCAGCGCGCCCAGCGCCAGCCACAGGCTGGCCTGCCACAGTCCATCGAGCAGCTCATTCATCGTCCATCTCCTGGATCAGCTTCTTCAGTTCGGCAATGTCCTGCGCCGTCAGTTGCCCGCGCTCGCTGAAGTGCGCCACCAGCGGCGCCACCCGGCCATCGAACACGCGGCCGATGAAGTCCTGGCTCTGCGTTTCCACCCAGGCCTGGCGCTGCAGCAGCGGCTGGTACAGGTAGCGGCGGCCATCGCGCTCGGCGGCGATCGCGCCCTTGGTCAGCAGGCGGTTGAGCAGGGTCTTGATGGTCGGCTCGGCCCATTCACGGTGGGCCAGTGCGGCCACCACCTCATCGGCGCTGCGCGGCGCCTGCTGCCACAGCACTTCCATCACGACGGCTTCGGCTTCGCTGATCGGGGTCATGGTTTACATCCGTAATCGACAACCCGATTACGCGCGTAATCGAATGGGATGTCAAGCCCTCGACCGCAGGTTCATCCGGCCTGCCCCAGCATCGGTCCTTCTGCCCACGGAGCCCGCATGAAGCCACTGCGCAAACTGGATTACCCGGTGGACCAGGCCCGGCGTTTCCTCGAGCCGGGCCCCATCGTGCTGGTCAGCACGGCGGCCCACGGCCAGCGCAACCTGATGACACTGGGCTGGCACATGGTGATGGGTTTCTCGCCCTCGCTGCTGGCCACCTACATCTGGAACGAAAACCACAGCTTCGCCCTGGCCCGCGACAGCCGGCAGTGCGTGATCAACGTGCCGGGCGTGGAGCTGCTGGACACCGTGGTGGACATCGGCAACTGCAGCGGCCGCGAGGTGGACAAGTTCGCACGGTTCGGCCTGGATGCAGTGCCCGCCCGCGACGTCGCCGCACCGCTGGTCGGCCAATGCCATTCCAGCTTCGAATGCCGGCTGCACGACGACAGCCAGGTGCAGGCCAGCAACCTTTTCATCTGGGAAATCGTGCGCGCCCACGTCGCACCGCGACCGAAGCTGCCACGCACGTTCCACTACCGGGGCGATGGCCGGTTCATGGTTTCGGGGCAGGAAATCTCGCGTCGACGGCGGTTCAAGCCCGACATGCTGTAATGCCAGCACTCCCCTTGCCGCAGGACCGCCACGCATGACCGAACACCTGACCGACCTCGACGCCGCCGTTGACTGGCTGTTCGCGCGCGTGGACGGGCCGCTGCGGGTGGGGGCACCGCTGGCACTGGGCAAGCCGCACCGGCTGCTCAATGCGTTGTATGCGCGGGTGGAAGGGGATGCGTCGCGGCCGCTGCAGCTGTACACCGCACTGTCGTTGAACCCGCCCAAGGCACGCGGCGATGGCCTGGAGGCGCGCTTCATGGCGCCGTTCGTGCAGCGCCATTTCGGCGAGGATTTCCCGCGCCTGGCCTACGCCGATGCGATCGCCCGCGATGCGCTGCCCCCGCATGTTGAGGTGGAGGAGTTCTACATGCAGTCCGGTGCGCTGCTCGGCTCGCGCCAGGCGCAGTCCAGCTACACCAGCCTGAATTACACGCATGCCGCTGATGCCGTTGCGCAGCGCGCGCCGCACGTGATCGTGCAGAAGGTGGCGATGCGCCCGGACGATCGCCGGCTCTCGTTGTCGTGCAACAACGACATCACCCAGGACACCCTGGATGCGATGGCCGCGCGTGGACTGCCACGCCCGCTGCTGGTGGCCGAGATCGACCCGCAGCTGCCCTACCTGGGCGGCACGGCCACGGTGGATGTGTCCTTCTTCGATCTGGTCATCACCCCGCCGCCGCCGTACCCGGCGCTGTTCAGCCTGCCACGGCAGCCGGTGGCCGATGCGGACTACGCCATCGGCCTGTACGCGAGCACCCTGGTCCGCGATGGCGGCACGCTGCAGATCGGCATCGGCACCCTGGCCGATGCACTCAGCCATGCGCTGGTGCTGCGCCACACCGACAACGCGCGCTACCGCCGCGTGTTGAACGCGCTGGACCCGCAGCTGGCCAGCCACCCGCTGGTGCAGGAAATCGGCGGGCTGGATCCATTCGAGGTGGGCCTGTACGGCTGCAGCGAAATGCTCAACGAAGGCTTCCGGCGGCTGGTGCAGACCGGCGTCATCCGGCGCAAGGTGCACGACGATCTGGCGCTGATGCAGCGCATCGAGAATGGCAGCACGCTGTCCATCGACCATGCCACGCTGGAAGCCGAGGGCGAGTACCTGCACGGCGCGTTCTACCTCGGCTCGCCCGAGTTCTACGAATGGCTGCGCACGCTGCCCGAGGACGAGTGCCGCGCGATCGGCATGCGCCGCATCAGCGAGATCAACCAGCTGTACGGCGGCAACGAGACGCTGGAGCGCCTGCAGCGCCGCCATGCGCGCTTCTTCAATTCCTGCATGATGGCCACCGCGCTGGGTGCGGCGGTGTCCGATGCGCTGGACGACGGCCGCGTGGTGTCCGGCGTGGGCGGGCAGTACAACTTCGTGGCGATGGCGCATGCGCTGCCGGAAGCGCGCAGCGTGCTGATGTTCCGCGCCGCGCGCGACGACAAGGGCCAGCGCGCCTCGAACGTGCGCTGGAACTATGGGCACACGACCATTCCACGCCACCTGCGTGACATCTACCTCAACGAGTACGGCATTGCCGACCTGCGCGCGTTGACCGACGACGACTGCGTGCAGGCGATGGCCGCGATCACCGAAGCGCCGTTCCAGGCGAGGCTGCTGCAGCAGGCCTACGCATCGCGCAAGCTGCGTACGGGGCGGCACCCGGACCCGCAGCGCGAACAGCGCAACACGCCGCAGGCCCTGGCCGCGGCACTGGCCCCGTTCCGTGCCGATGGCACCCTGCCCGACTACCCGCTGGGCAGCGATTTCAACGAGATCGAGCAGGTGCTGGTGAAGGCACTGGGCTGGCTGAAATCGAACACGCAGACGCGCGGTGACATGCTGCGCACGGTCTGGGCAGCGCTGCGGCAGCCCGCCGGTGATGGTGATGCGGTGTATCTGCAGCGCATGGATCTGCAGGCACCGAAGAATTTTGGTGAGCGCGTGAACGCACGCCTGCTGCGCCTGGCGTTGGCCCGCACCGCGTAGGCGACGGTAGCGCCGGGCCATGCCCGGCGGACAAGCATCAGTGCCAACCAAGGTTGGCACCTACCTGGGCACGGCGGCGCGCTATCCTGTAGCGATGAAAGACGATTCCCGTTTCCTGCATGACCTGCAGCAGCGCCAGGCTGCAGGCGAAGACCTGCGTTACCTCTGCTTCTGGGGCCACCAGCCGCCGCGCAGCGGTGTGTCCGCCTCCTGTTTCAGCCAGTGGTATGACGCCGGCTTCGACATCGACGGCGTGCATTACCGCACCGCCGAGCACTACATGATGGCCGGCAAGGCGCGCCTGTTCGGTGCCACCGAGCTGCTCGACAGGATCATCGCCAGCACCACCCCGGACAAGGCCAAGGCACTGGGTCGCCAGATCGAAGGCTTCGACGAAGCGCGCTGGGTACAGGCGCGCTACGGGCTGGTGGTGGACGGCAACAAGGCCAAGTTCGCCCAGAACCCGGAATTGGGGGCGTTCCTGCGCGCGACCGAAGGCTGGGTACTGGTCGAAGCCAGCCCGGTGGATTTCATCTGGGGCATCGGCCTGGCCAAGGACCACGCCGACGCGCACAACCCGGCGCAGTGGCGCGGGTTGAACCTGCTGGGGTTCGCGCTGATGGACGTGCGCGGGGCGATGTAGCGTCTATCCACGCATGGCGTGGATCTACTGCTGACTGTTCAGCATGTCGCCCAGATACAGACGCTTGATCGGAGGATGTTCCCGATGTTCCGCTTGCCATAGATCATAGGCTGCCTGCATCGCCAGCCACATCCGTGCATTTCCCAAGCCAGCCAGTTCCAGCCGGTACGCCAGCTCTGCAGAAATGCCCGCATGCCCGTTGATGATCGTCGACAGCTGCCCTCGGGAGTACCCCAGGTGCTGCGCCAGCGCACTGATGGACATGTTGATCGCAGGCAGGATGTCCTCGCGCAGCGACTGCCCCGGATGAGGCGGGTCATACATGGGCATCGCGGGTGCTCCTAGTGGTAATCAAGGTAGTCAACCAACTCAACATCAGGCCCCCGGAACCGGAAGATCACTCGCCAGCTGGCCGACACACTTACGGACCAATAGCCTTTGTAGTTCCCTTGCAATGGGTGCAGGCGATTACCTGGTAATCCCATGTCGCCGGGCAGTTCGGCTTGATCCAACTGATGGAGCAGGCGACGCAACCGGCCGACATGGTCTGGTCTCACTCCTGACACGTCACCACGGTCATAAAGTGCTTTCAGCCCCTTGTGCCGGAAGCTGACGATCACGGGCGTCCACTGTAAGGCATGACCTTACATTCCGCAATTTGGATGTGCGTCCTGTTCACGATTCCTCCCGTATACGAACTCGGCCCGCATCGGCGAACCTCACGAAGGTCGTTGTTTTCGCAGGAAACGCAGTAAAGACGAAAGAGGACAACGCGACATCACCGGTTCGCCGATGAGTCATTCCGGGAAAGAGAGTGTGTCCACCCGGAAACGAAAAAGGCCGGCTTGCGCCGGCCTTTTCCTTTCTGCTTCGCGAAGCTGCTTACAGCGCCTTCGCCGCGGCCACCACGTGGTCGGTGGTGATGCCGAAGTGCTTGAACAGCTTGTCCGCCGGGGCCGAGGCACCGAAGGTGTCGATACCGATCACCGCGCCGTCCAGGCCGACGAACTGGCGCCAGAAACCGGTGACGCCGGCTTCGATCGCCACGCGCTTGCGCACGGCATTGGGCAGCACCGATTCACGGTAGGCCGCATCCTGGCGCAGGAACACGTCGGTGGACGGGATGGAGACCACGCGGGTCTTCAGGCCGGCGGCGTCCAGCTGGGCCTTGGCCTCGGTGGCCAGCGAGACTTCCGAACCGGTGGCGATCAGGATCACGTCCGGGGTGCCAGCGGCGTCGGCCAGCACGTAGCCACCGCGCTCGATCTGGGCGATCTGCTCGGCGCTGCGCGGCTGGTGCGGCAGGTTCTGGCGGCTGAACACCAGGCAGCTCGGGCCGTCCTGGCGGGTGATCGCAGCCTTCCAGCTCACGGCCGACTCGACGGCATCGCACGGGCGCCACACGTCGTTGTTCGGGATGTAGCGCAGCGAGGCCAGGTGCTCCACCGGCTGGTGGGTCGGGCCGTCTTCGCCCAGGCCGATCGAGTCGTGGGTGTAGACGTGGATCGCGTGGGCCGGGATCAGCGCGCTCATGCGCACGCCGTTGCGGGCGTAATCGCTGAACACCAGGAAGGTGGCGTCGAACGGAATGAAGCCACCGTGCAGGGCCAGGCCGTTGGCGATGGCGGTCATGCCGAACTCGCGCACGCCGTAGTACACGTAGTTGGCGTTGGCATCATCGCTGGCCACCGACTTGCTGCCCTTCCACAGGGTCAGGTTCGAGTGCGCCAGATCGGCCGAGCCGCCGACGATTTCCGGCAGCAGCGGCGCGAAGGCTTCAATGGCGAGCTGGGAGGCCTTGCGCGAGGCGATGGTGGCGCCTTCAGCGGCGACCTTGGCGATGTAGGCATCAGCCTGGGCGACGAAGTCGGCCGGCAGTTCGCCGTGCGAACGGCGGGTCAGTTCGGCGGCTTCGGCCGGGTACTGCGCGGCGTACTTGTCGAACTGCTGTTCCCACTCGGCCTGGCGCAGGGTGCCGGTACCGCCGGCACGCCAGCCGGCGTAGATCTCTTCCGGAATCTCGAACGGACCGTAGTTCCAGTCCAGCGCCTTGCGGGTGGCGGCCAGTTCGTCCTTGCCCAGCGCGGCGCCGTGGCTGGATTCCTTGCCGGCCTTGTTCGGTGAACCGAAGCCGATCGTGGTGCGGCAGCAGATCAGGGTCGGCTTGTCGCTCTGCGACAGCGCGGCCTCGATGCCGGCCTTGATGCTTTCCGGGTCATGGCCGTCGACATCACGCACGACGTTCCAGCCGTAGGCCTCGAAACGCTCGGGGGTGTTGTCGGTGAACCAGCCCTCGACGTTGCCGTCGATGGAGATGTGGTTGTTGTCCCAGAAGCAGACCAGCTTGTGCAGGCCCCAGGTGCCGGCCAGCGAAGCGGCTTCGTGCGACACGCCTTCCATCAGGCAGCCATCGCCCATGAACACCCAGGTGCGGTGGTCCACGATCTCCAGCTCCGGGCGGTTGAAGCGCTGTGCCAGCAGCTTCTCGGCCAGGGCGAAGCCCACGGCATTGGCAAAACCCTGGCCCAGCGGGCCGGTAGTGGTTTCCACGCCCGGGGTCTCGTGGCGTTCCGGGTGGCCGGCGGTGTGGCTGCCCAGCTGGCGGAACTGCTTCAGCTGCTCGATCGGCAGGTCGTAGCCGCTCAGGTGCAGCAGCGCGTACTGCAGCATCGAGCCGTGGCCGTTGGACAGCACGAAGCGGTCGCGGTTGAACCACTGCGGGTTGTTCGGGTTGTGCCGGAGGAAGTCGTTCCAGAGCACTTCGGCGATATCGGCCATGCCCATGGGCATGCCGGGATGGCCGGAATTTGCGGTTTCAACCGCATCAGCGGCAAGGAAGCGGATGGCGTTGGCCAACTGGCGACGGGTAGGCTGCGTCATGGTTCTGTCGGAATCGGGAGGCGGCCGCGAAACTGCGGGCGCGCCATTGTCCCACAGACGCCCGGCAGGGTCAGGTCAACGTCGCCCGGAAACGAGACGGGGTCGGAGCCCTTTCCTGGTGGAAAGGGATCCGCCCCCCGTCAGGGGT
>NZ_JACVTT010000097.1:0-16876 GCF_016624665.1 Stenotrophomonas sp. S39
GTCCACACGCCTTGATGCCCTTGGTGGGTGTGGACCGTTGGTCCACACGCCTTGATGCCCTTGGTGGGTGTGGACCGTTGGTCCACACGCCGGGGAACAAAAAAACGCCAGCTTTCGCCGGCGTTTTTCATATCATTCCGACCGTGGGCCTCAGGCCTTCTTGATCAGGAAATCTTCCGGCTTCTTGCCGCCCTTGGCGGTCAGTTCGGCCATCCAGCGCGGCTGCTTGCCACGGCCGGTCCAGGTTTCCTTCGGGTTGGCCGGATTGCGGTACTTCGGCGCAACCTTGCCGAGCTTGCGGCCCGCGGTCTTCGCCGGTGCCTTGGTGGCCTTGGTGGCCTTGCGCGCACGCGGGGCGGCCGGCGCGTCACCGAACAGTTCCTCGATGGTGTAACCCTCGGCCTTGGCCAGCTTGCTCAGCTGGGCACGTACCTTGGTGATCGGGCGACGCTTGGCCACGATGGTCTGCTGCTTCTTGGCGGTGCGGATCAGGGCGCCCAGCTCGCGTGCCGACAGGCCGCTCAGGTCGATGCTCATTTACGATTACTCCGGAAACTGAATTAGGGACAGGGACGAGCCGGTCCGTGGCGTCGCGGGACAGAATAATGACGAATTAATCCCAGCACAAATACCGGCAGTCGCGACATGGCGGCCGGGTGGCCCCAATCCGTCCATTTTGACCGGATTATGTCCGCCGGCATTTTGCTGGTGCGCACAAAACAGGCAAAAAAAGACCGGGGCAGGCCCCGGTCTTTCCAATCAACCCTGCAGGCGCTGCAGCAGGGTGGTTTTGTCCAGGCTCTCCGCCTCGCTGGCACGGCGCGAACGGTATTCGAAGGTGCCAGCGGCCAGGCCGCGTTCGCTGACCACCACCCGGTGCGGCACGCCGATCAGTTCCATGTCGGCGAACATGGCACCCGGGCGCAGGCCGCGGTCATCCAGCGCCGCATCCAGGCCTGCATCGCGCAGTTCCTGCAGCAGGCCGGCGGCCGCATCGGCCACGCCGGCGTCGCCCTTCGGGTTGATCACGCACACCACCACCTGCCACGGCGCCATCGCGTCGGGCCAGATGATGCCGGCGTCATCGTGGTTCTGTTCGATCGCCGCCGCGACCACGCGGGAAATACCGATGCCGTAGCAGCCCATCGCCATCACCGCGGCCTTGCCGTTCTCGTCCAGCACGGTGGCGTCGAGTGCTTCGGCGTACTTGCGGCCCAGCTGGAAGACGTGGCCGACCTCGATGCCGCGGGCGATCTTCAGTTCGCCGCCGTCCACGGCGCGGTCACCGGCCTGCACGTTGCGGATGTCGGCCACTTCCGGCTCGGCCAGGTCGCGGCCCCAGTTGACGCCGGCCAGGTGGAAACCGGCCTCGTTGGCGCCGACGACGAAGTCGGCCATGGCCGCCACTTCACGGTCGGCGACCACGCGGATGGCCTTGGCCGGGGCGACGGGGCCGAGGAAGCCCGGCACGCTGCCCAGGTACTCGGCGATTTCCGCCTCGCTGGCAAAGCGCTGGTCTTCCAGGCCGGCGACCTTGCCCAGCTTGATCTCGTTGACGTCGTGGTCGCCGCGCACCAGGGCCAGCACGAAGCCGCCTTCGGTCATCAGCGCCACCGACTTCACGGTACGGGTCAGGTCGAGGCCGAGCAGGGCAGCGACGTCCTCGCAGGTCTTCTGCGTGGGCGTGTCGACCTTGCGCATGGCTTCGGCGGCAGCCGCGCGCGGTGCCGGGTCAGCGGCCACGGCCGCTTCCATGTTGGCGGCATAATCCGAGCCGGTGGAGAACACCAGAGCGTCCTCGCCCGAATCGGCGATCACGTGGAATTCCTGTGAGGCATCGCCGCCGATGGCGCCGGAATCGGCCTGCACCATGCGGAAATCGAGGCCCAGGCGGGTGAAGATGCGGCTGTAGGCCGCCTTCATGTTTTCGTATTCGCGCACCAGGCAGTCATCGTGCAGGTGGAACGAATAGGCATCCTTCATCAGGAATTCGCGCGCGCGCATCACGCCGAAACGCGGGCGGATCTCGTCGCGGAACTTGGTCTGGATCTGGTAGAAGTTGACCGGCAGCTGCTTGTAGCTGGACAGCTCGCTGCGTGCGAAATCGCAGGCGGCTTCTTCGGCGGTGGGGCTGTAGCAGAAGGTCTGTTCCTTGCGGTCCTTGATCTTCAGCAGCTGCGGGCCGAACTTTTCCCAGCGGCCGGTCTGCTCCCACAGTTCCTTCGGCTGGATGGTCGGGATCTGGAATTCGACGGCGCCGGCGCGGTCCATTTCCTCGCGCACGATGCGCTCGACCTTGCGCAGCACGCGCAGGCCCAGCGGCGACCAGGTGTACAGGCCCGATGCCAGCTTGCGGATCATGCCCGCCCGCAGCATCAACCGGTGGCTCGTGAGCTCGGCGTCGCTGGGGGTTTCCTTGGTGGTGTGCAGGTGGAACTGGGAGAGGCGCATCGTCGGCTTCGGATAACGGCAGAGACGCCTATTCTGCCAGCCCGGCCGGGGGTTTGTACTGGCAGGGCTTGCAGCCCTGCACCCGCCACAATCAACGTCAACGTCAAAAGCTGGCTATCAGTGGGTTGGCGGGGCGGGTCCGGTTGAGGGGGAGGCCGTGAATACGTCCATGTAGGCTCGGTCGCGGCATCCATGCCGCTCACGCCCCCTCAACCGGACCCACCCCGCCTTCGACAGTTTTCCGCGATGCCGACCGTTGGTCGGCACCCAATGTGGAATTCGATATCTGACAGATTCATCCACGCATGGCGTGGATCTACTGGAACAGCGTCCGGCAGTAGATCCACGCCATGCGTGGATGATTTACTCGATATCTGACAGATGTGCCGACCAACGGTCGGCACCCACCAACCGCCGCGTGACCCCGCCATCCCACGGAATGCCCGCTGTTGCTCTGGCTTTGCATTGAGCAGGTGCAGGGCTGCAAGCCCTGCCGAACCCCTTAACCCTCCGGCGGGCAGTAGGCCTTGATGGCCGCTTCGGCCAAGCCCTTCTGCGCGCTGCGCTGCTCCGGCGTCAACGCGGTATCGGCCTTGCCATCCCCGTCGGTGTCCTGCATCACCGGACCGGTGCCCGCCAGCAGGGTCACATTGGCCCGGGCAGTGCTGCACTGCTCCGGTACCGGCGCGGCCTCGGCGGCCGCCGGTGCGGCCGGATGCGTGCCGCGGGCCTGCTCCCGGGTTTCGTATTTCGCCCCGACCGGCGGCGTCTCCGAATACTGGGTCACGCCCTTGGCATCCTTCCACTTGTAGACGGGCCCGGCCACCGCATTGGCACTGGCCAACAGCAGCAGGCATCCCAGGCAGGACAAGGCACGCATGGCAAACTCCGCGGAATGGGCGTAGAACGCCGATTGCAGCATTGCCGCCGACCGCTGGCAAGTCGATTAAACTGGATTACATGGACCCGATCACACCGCCGCCGCGTTCGCGCACGATTTACCTGCTGCCCAACCTGTTCACCACCGCCGGGCTGTTCTCCGGCTTCTACGCCATCATCGCGGCGGCCAATGGCGATTTCGTCAATGCCAGCATCGCGGTGTTCGTGGCGGCGGTGATGGATGGCCTGGATGGCCGCGTTGCCCGCCTCACCGGCACCAGCAGCGAGTTCGGCGTGCAGTACGACTCGCTGGCAGACCTCGTCAGCTTCGGCATGGCCCCGGCGCTGGTGATGTACCACTGGTCGCTGTCCGAGCTGAAGTACGACGGCGAACTGCTCGGCCGTCTCGGCTGGGCGGTGGCCTTCCTGTATGCCGCCTGCGCGGCACTGCGCCTGGCACGCTTCAACACCCAGGTGGCCGTGGTCGACAAGCGCTGGTTCGTCGGCCTGGCCAGTCCGGCCGCGGCCGGGCTGATGATGTCCTTCGTCTGGGCCTTCGCCGATGGCAGCCTGGGCTGGAACGGCAACGAGCTGCGCTTCGTCGCGCTGGCCGTCACCGTGGTCGCGGCCCTGCTGATGGTCAGCCGCATCCGCTTCTGGAGCTTCAAGGGCGGTGCCGCCAAGGGCACCCGTTCCGACCGCGTGCCGTTCCTGGTGCTGGCGCTGGTGCCGATCGCCATCGCCATCGCAGTCATCGACCTGCCACGGGTGCTGTTCGTGGTGGGCATCCTTTACGCGCTGTCCGGCCCGGTGATGTGGGCCCTGCAGCGCCTGCGCAAGAAGCCAGAGGCGGCGTGAGCCAGGACCTGCCCGTGTTGTGGTCCCCGGCCCAGCAGGCCTGGCTGCAGGCCATGGGCTATACCGTCTACCACGACGGCCAGCTGGCCGCCGAGCTGGACGCGGCCCTGCAGTTGAGCGTGGCCGAGGCCGAGGCGGCGTCAGCGCCGGTGCGCAGCGAAGCACCGCGGCAACGGCCACGCCAGGCCGACGCGCCGGCCGAGCGCGCACCGGTGCAGCACGAGCGTGGGGCGCCGCCGTCGCGGACCACGCCGGTGGCTGCGCCCGATACCGCGCCGGCCGCCTCGCGGCCGCAGCCCAGCGGCAACGCGCGGCAGCCGTCGGTGCGCCTGCCTGATCGACTGCAGATCGCGCTGCTGCGGGCCTCGGGCTGCAACCCGAATGATCCGGCCACGCAGGCCCTGATGGACAGTTGGCCACTGGAACAGCTGCGTCGCGACCCGGCAGCCAAGCGCGCGCTGTGGCCGCAGCTGCGCGCGCTGCGCAAGCGGGGCGCGCCGTGAGTGCGGTCGCCCGGCCGGGCCCGGTGTCGATGCGCGCCCTGCGCGAAAGCGACCTCAATGCGGTGATGGCCATCGAAGTGCGTGGCTACCCGTATCCGTGGACGCGCGGCATTTTCCTGGACTGCCTGCGTGCCGGCTACCCGGGCCTGGCCATGGAGCGTGACGGCCTGCTGATCGGTTATGGCGTGCTGAGCCTCGCCGCCGACGAAGCCCACGTGCTGAACATCTGCATCGATCCGCTGGAGCAGTCGCATGGCCTGGGCCGGCAACTGATGCGCGCGCTGGTGCGCCTCGCCGGTGATCGGGGCGCGCAGCGCGTGTTCCTCGAAGTGCGTCCGTCCAACACCTCGGCGCTGGCGCTGTACCACAGCGAAGGGTTCAACGAGATCGGGCGCCGCCCGCGGTACTACCCGGCCGCCAACGGCCGCGAGGATGCGCTGGTGATGGCGATCGAGCTGGTCAACGACGACCTGCAGACGATGCCGCCGCTGTAACGGGCGTTGGTTGCCGCTGCGCTCGCCGGGCATGGCCCGGCGCTACCGATGCGTTGTTTACGCCATCCGCAGCGCCAGTACGCCGCCGACGATCAATCCCGCCGCCAGCCAGCGTACGCGCGGCACGCGCTCGCGCAGCACGAACACCGAGATCAGCAGGGCGAACAGGATCGACGATTCGCGCAGCGCCGATACCATCGCCACCGGTACCTGGGTCATCGCCCACAGCGCCATTGCATACGATGCGGTGGTGCCGACGCCACCGGCCAGGCCCAGCGGCCAATGCTGGCGCGCATAGGCCAGCACCGCACCACGCCGCGTGTACAGCGCCCACAGCGGCAGTGGAATACCCGACAGCAGGAACAGCCACAGCGTGTAGCCCAGCGCGCTGCCCGACTGGCGTGCGCCGTGCGCATCGACCAGCGTGTAGGTGGCGATCATCATCGCCGTCAGCAGCGGCAGGCCGAGCTGGCCGCCACGCGCGCCCAGCGCCATGCACAGGATGCCGGTACTGACCAGCACCACGCCCAGCCACGCGACCGCGGGCAGCGACTGGCCGAACAGGCTGCCGGCCAGCGCGACCAGGATCGGCGCGCAGCCACGCATCAGCGGGTAGGCCAGGCTCATGTCCACCTGCTGGTAGCAGCGTGCGACCAGGCCGTAGTAGGTCACCTGCAGCAGCACCGACGCGGCCAGCCACGGCCAGCTGTCCGCCGCAGCGACGGGCAGGAAGGGCAGGGCGGCAGCCGACAGCAGTGCAGCGCTGCCGGTGACCAGCACGGTGCCGAGGAACTTGTCTGGCCCGCGCTTGACGATCGCGTTCCAGCTGGCATGCAGGGCAGCAGCGGCGAGGACCAGCAGGAAGATGGAAAGCGGCATCGCCCGATGATGCCATGGGGCAGAAAGGGAAACGCCGGGCAATGCCCGGCGTTTCCAATCGAGGTAGCGCCGGGCCATGCCCGGCGGGATGCCCCGTCCGTTACAGCTTCGCGCGCTGTTCCTGCAGGCCGGCCAGCTGGGTGTTCCAGTCGACCAGGCGCACGCGCTCCTGCTCGACCACGGCCGGCGGCACCTTGTCGGTGAACTTGGCCAGCTTGGCCTCGCTCTTTTCCTTCTCGCTTTCCACGCGCTTGATCTCCTTGTCCAGGCGCGCGCGCTCGGCATCCAGATCAACCAGGCCTTCCAGCGGCACCAGCAGCTTCAGCTCGCCGACGATCGCGGCGGCGGCCGGCGGCGCGCTTTCGCCTTCGGCCAGCCACCGGATGCTGTCCAGCTTCAGCAGGAACGACAGCGAAGCGCTGAAGCGTTCGATGCGCACGCGGTCCAGCTCCAGGCCGGCCTGCAGGCGCAGCGGCACCAGCTTGGACGGGGCCACGTTCAGTTCACTGCGCACGCGGCGCACGGCACTGATCACGGCCTTCAGCCATTCCACGTCGGCCTCGGCCTGGGCGAAATCACCGGCGAATTCGTCGGCGGTCGGGTACGGGCGCAGCGACAGGGTGATTTCGGCCAGGCCCAGGCGCGGGGCCAGCTGCTGCCACAGCTGTTCGGTGATGAACGGGGTGAGCGGGTGCAGCAGGCGCAGCAGCGCTTCCAGCACGTACAGCAGGGTGTGGCGGGTGCTGTCGGCATCGGCGGCGTCAGCACCGTTCAGGGCCGGCTTGCTCAGTTCCAGGAACCAGTCGCAGAACTCGTTCCAGGCAAACTCGTACAGGCACTGCGCCAGCAGGTCGAAGCGGTAGTTGGCGTAGTGGCCCTGCGCCTCGGCGGAGACCGCGGCCAGGCGTGCCAGGATCCAGCGCTCGGCATCGGTGCGCGGGCTCGGCACGCCATTGAACGCCGCACCCTCGGTGTTCATCAGGGTGAAGCGGCTGGCGTTCCACAGCTTGTTGCAGAAGTTCTTGTAGCCCTCGGCGCGGTTCATGTCGAACTTGATGTCGCGGCCGTGGGTGGCCAGTGCGGCGATGGTGAAGCGCAGCGCGTCGGCACCGTGGGCGGCGATGCCGTCCGGGAATTCCTTGCGGGTGGCCTTCTCGATCTTCTCCACCATCTTCGGCTGCATCAGGCCGCCGGTGCGCTTGGCCACCAGGTCGTCGATGGCGATGCCGTCGATGATGTCCAGCGGGTCGAGCACGTTGCCCTTGCTCTTGGACATCTTCTGGCCCTGGCCGTCGCGGATCAGGCCGGTGAAGTAGACGTCCTTGAACGGAATCTTC
Source organism: Stenotrophomonas sp. S39 (assembly GCF_016624665.1). NCBI lineage: Bacteria > Pseudomonadati > Pseudomonadota > Gammaproteobacteria > Lysobacterales > Lysobacteraceae > Stenotrophomonas > Stenotrophomonas sp. S39. The sequence goes on from NZ_JACVTT010000097.1 coordinate 7,402, forward strand.
CCGGTCAGGTTGTCGGTGGCCATGATCATGCGGGCCACCCAGAAGAAGATGATGTCGAAGCCGGTGACCAGCACCGACGACGGCAGGTAGCGGTCGAAGCCACGCTCGGCCATGGTCTGCGCGTTCGGCCAGCCCAGGGTGGAGAACGGCCAGATCTGCGAGGAGAACCAGGTTTCCAGCACGTCGCTTTCCTGGCTCAGCACCACGTCGCTGCCCAGGTTGTGCTTGGCGCGCACTTCATCTTCGCTGCGGCCGACGTAGCAGCTGCCGGTGGCGGCATCGAACCAGGCCGGAATGCGGTGGCCCCACCACAGCTGGCGGCTGATGCACCAATCCTGGATGTTGTTCATCCAGTGGCGATAGGTGTTGATCCAGTTCGGCGGCACGAAGGCGATGCTGCCGTTCTCGACCAGCTCCAGGCCACGGCGCGCCAGTTCGTCCATCTTCACGAACCACTGGTCGGTCAGGTAGGGCTCGATCACCTGGCCGGTACGGTCGCCGCGCGGCACCTGCAGCTTGTGCGCCTTGGTTTCGACCAGCACGCCCAGGTCTTCCAGTTCGCCGAGCACGGCCTTGCGCGCTTCGTAGCGGTCCATGCCCTGGAAGCGTTCGGGCGCGTTTTCATTCAGCGCCGCCACCGGGGTGAACAGGTTGATCATCGGCAGGCTGTGGCGCACGCCCACCTGGTAATCGTTGAAATCGTGCGCCGGGGTGACCTTGACCACGCCGGTGCCGAACGCGCGGTCGACGTAGTCGTCGGCGATCACCGGCACGCGGCGGCCGGTCAGCGGCAGCACCACGCTCCTGCCGATCAGGTGCGCGTAGCGCTCGTCTTCCGGGTGCACCATCACCGCGGTATCGCCCAGCAGGGTTTCCGGGCGGGTGGTGGCCACGACCAGGTAGTCGCGGGTTTCGCGCAGGGTTTCCACGCCGTCGGCATCGCGCTCGACGTGCTCGTAGCTCAGGCCTTCATCCAGCGTGTAGGCGATCGACCACAGGAAGCCGTCTTCCTCGGCGCTCTCCACTTCCAGGTCCGAGATCGCCGTCTTCAGCACCGGATCCCAGTTGACCAGGCGCTGGCCGCGGTAGATCAGGCCCTGTTCGTGCCAGCGCACGAAGGCTTCGATCACCGCTTCGGACGGCTGCGGGTCCATGGTGAAGGTGCTGCGCGACCAGTCGGCCGAGGTGCCCAGGCGGCGCATCTGCCGCTCGATGATGTCACCGGACTGCTGCTTCCACTCCCAGACCTTGCCGATGAAGCCTTCGCGGCCCAGCGAATCGCGGGTCTCGCCCTTGCCTTCCAGCGCCAGGTTGCGGCTGACCACCATTTCGGTGGCGATGCCGGCATGGTCGGTACCCACCTGCCACAGCGTGTCGTAGCCGCGCATGCGGTGGTAGCGCACCAGTGCATCCATCAGGGTCTGCTGGAAGGCATGGCCCATGTGCAGGGTGCCGGTCACGTTCGGCGGCGGCAGCAGGATGGTGTAGGGCTCGCCCTTGCCGGACGGCTTGAAGTGGCCGGCCTTCTCCCAGGCCTCGTAGAGGTCGGTCTCGAAGGACTTCGGGTCGTAGCTGGAGGCAAGTTGGGTCATGCGGGGGAACCAGGAGGTAATCGTTGAAGGATCAGGGCAGCGGGGCGGCCCATCAAGGGGGCCACGCCGCGCTCACATGTCGTGCTTGTTCAGGTCGTAGCCGGCGGTCTTGTACTGGCGCCAGCGTTCGCGCAGCGGTTCGCGCGCTTCGGGGTCGGCCGGCACCACTTCCAGCACGCGCTCGCACTGGCCCAGCCAGGGGTCGTCGCGCAGGTTGATCACCAGCGGGCGCATCGGCGCCTCGTCCCCGGGGATGGAAATGAGCACCACGGCCTCTTCCTCGTCCACGTCCTCGCCGACGATCTGGTGCGGGATGTAGGCATCCTCGTCGAACGACCAGAGCAGTTCGTCCAGCTCTTCGGCCTGGGCCTGGTCGCGGGCCAGCACCAGGGCGGGCAGCCCGGCATCGTTGGCCTTGCGCGCCAGTTCGCAGACCAGGCGCAGCGGCTCGGTCAGGAAACGGGGCTTGGCGATCAGGTAGAAATCAGCGCGGGGCATGGCAGGGTCCGGGTCGGGCAGGGGCCCGGCATGCCGGGCGGGCAGGCCGGAGGATGCCCCGGCCGGCAGGCGCCGGCCAGGGGCAGGTACGGCATCAGGCGCGGGCGACCTGGTCCAGCAGCCACTGGCTCAGCAGGCCGACCGGGCGGCCGGTGGCCATGCCACGCTTGCCTTCATCGCTGGCCACGCCGGCGATGTCCAGGTGGGCCCAGCGCTGGCCTTCGGCAAAGCGCGACAGGAAGCAGCCGGCGGTGATGGCGCCGGCCCAGCGGCCGCCGATGTTGTAGACGTCGGCGAAGCTCGAATCCAGCATCGGCTGGTACTCATCCCACAGCGGCAGGCGCCAGGCGCGGTCGAACACGTGCTCGCCGGCGGCCAGCAGTTCGTTGGCCAGGTCGTCGTGCTTGCTCATCAGGCCGGCGGTCTGGTGGCCCAGGGCCACCATGCAGGCGCCGGTCAGGGTGGCCACGTCGACCAGGGCCTGCGGCTCGAAACGCTGCGCGTAGGTCAGCGCGTCGCACAGGATCAGGCGGCCTTCGGCGTCGGTGTTGCCCACTTCGATGGTCTTGCCCGACATCGAGGTGATCACGTCGGACGGGCGGTAGGCATTGCCGTCGATGGCGTTTTCCACGGCCGGCACGACCACCACCAGGTTCAGCGGCAGCCTGGCCTTCACGGCGGCGACGAAGGTGCCGATGACGTTGGCGCCACCGCACATGTCGTACTTCATCTCCTCGATGCCGCCCTGGGTCTTCAGGTTGACGCCACCGGTATCGAAGGTGATGCCCTTGCCGACCAGCACGTACGGCTTGGCGTCGGCCGCACCGGTCCACTTCAGCACGACCAGGCGCGGGCGGTTGGCCGAGCCGCGGGCCACGGCCAGCAGCGAGCCCATGCCCAGCGCTTCCATCTGGTGCTCGTCGAGGATCTCGGCCTCGGCGCCGTCGTGCTCGCCAGCGAACTTCACGCCCACTTCAGCCAGGTAGGCCGGGGTGCAGTAGTTCGGCGGCAGGTTGCCCAGCTCGCGGGCGAACTCGACACCGGCGGCGATGGCCTGGCCCTGGGCCAGGGCCTGGGCGTCGTCACCGGCAATGGCCAGCTGGGCCAGGCCGGCGTCGTCGGCCTTCTTCTTGCCCAGGGTGGCGGTGTAGCGGTAGGCGGCGTGGTCGGCGGCGATCACGGCCTGGCGGATCGCCCAGGCGGCGTCGCGGTCCTTGACGGCCACTTCGGACAGGGTGAACAGCGCGCTGCGGGCGGCGCCGGCCTTCAGCGCGCGCACGGCGTCGCCGACGGCCTTCAGGTACTGCGGCACGCCGAAACGGGCGGCTTCGCCCAGGCCGACCACCAGCACGCGCGGGGCGCTGACGCCCGGCAGGTCATGCAGCAGGGCGGTGGCGCCGGTCTTGCCGGACAGGTCGCCGCGCTGGGCCAGGGCGGCCAGGCGGCCACCGCTGGCGGCGTCCAGGGCCTGGGCGGCCGGGGTCAGGGAGTGGTCGGCATAGGCGCCGACGACCAGGCAGTCGACGCTGGCGGCGGCCGGCGCGAGGTGGTTCAGGGTGAATTCGAGGGCCATTGAGCAGATTCCATTGGCGAGTCCGTACAATCGCAGGCCGTTTACGCCCAGACAGTAGACTGGGCGGCACCGCGAACGAACCCCAGAGTTTAAACCACCGCCCCATGCTGAAGCTCGACCGATACCTGCTGGGCGATTTCGTCCAGAGTTTCCTGGCTACCCTGATCGTCCTGCTGGTGGTCAGCGTGGGCGGCGTGCTGGTGGACATCCTCGGCAACATCGCCGACGGACGGCTGCCGGCCAAGCTGCTGTTCTCGCAGCTGGGCCTGCAGTTCATCGCCTACATGCCGCTGATCCTGCCGCTGGCGCTGATGCTGGGCCTGCTGCTGGCCATTGGCCGCCTCTACCGTGATTCGGAGATGGCGGTGCTGACGGCCATCGGCGTTGGCCCCAAGCGCCTGCTGCGGCCACTGCTGATGCTGGTGGTGCCGGTGGTGCTGCTGGTCGGCGCCTGCTCGCTGTGGCTGGGCCCCTGGGCCGGCCGTACCGCCGAGCAGATGATCCAGGACGCCAACCGCAGCGTGCTGATGGCCGGCCTGGAGCCGGGCCGGTTCACCCCGCTGCCCAATGGCGGGGTGGTCTACCTGTCCTCGATCTCGCCTGATGGCACCACGCTGGGCCGGGTGTTCCTGCAGCGGCAGAAGGATGACCGCCTGGAAGTGGTGTCCGCTGCCGGTGGCCGCATGTTCTTCGAGGGCAAGCAGCAGCGCTTCCTGGAGCTGGACGATGGCCACCAGGTGGAAGGCCCGCTGGCCGGCGCGCTGGATTACCGGCTGGCCACCTTCGCCCGCAATGACGTGGCCCTGCCCGACGGCGCCCAGGCCAAGGCCGAGGATGACCCCGAGCTGATGCCGACCCTGCAGCTGCTGGGTGACGACCGACCTGAGGCCAAGGCCCAGCTGCACCGCCGCATCGCCCCGCCGCTGATCGCCCTGGCCTTCGCCCTGCTGACCGTGCCGCTGGGCCGCAGCTCGCCGCGCCAGCAGCGCTACGGCCGCATGATGCTGGCCCTGCTGGCCTACATGGTGGGCACCAACCTGACCTTCATCGGCGCCGGCTGGATTGCCGACGGCCGCATTCCCGGCGCGCTGGGGCTGTGGTGGCTGACCCTGCCGCTGCTGGCGTTCGCCATCTGGATGTACGCGCGCGATGGCCGCCTGGTCCGCCCGAAGGGAGCCCGCGCATGAAGCTGCGTCCGATGCGTTTCGATGTCTACCTGGGCCGTGCGGTGTTCACCACCGTGCTGCTCACCTGGGCGGTGCTGACCGGCCTGGACGTAGTGATGGCCTTCTCCGGTGAGTTCAAGGACATCGGCAAGAACGGCTATTCGCTGGGCCATGCTGCGGCGTGGGTGCTGTATACCGTGCCCCGCCGTGCCTACACCTTCTTCCCGACAGCCGCAGTGATCGGCGCGCTGATGGGGCTGGGCCAGCTGGCTGCCACCTCCGAGCTGACCGCGCTGCGCGCGCTGGGCCTGTCGCGCAAACGCCTCAGCGTCTCGGTGGCGATCGCGCTGTCGCTGCTGACCGGCGTGATGGTGATCAGTGCCGAGACCATTGGCCCGTGGGGCCAGAGCCGTGCCGATGCGCTGAAGATGAGTGCCAAGTGGGGCACCGATGTGACCACGGCCCGCTATTCGGGCCTGTGGGCGCGCGAGGGTGACACCTTCCTCAATGCCGCCACCGGCGAAGAGCAGCTGGTCGGTGACAAGGGCACGCGGCTGATCCTGCGTGACGTGCGCCTGTACCGCATTGCCGAGGATGGCAACATCGTCTCGCTCACCCATGCGGCCACCGCCGAGCACGACAAGGACGGCTGGGTGCTGACCGGGGTCAAGCGCGACACCTTCGCCGAGCGTGGCGCGACCCGCGAGGAAGCCGCGCGCGAGGCCTGGGATTCCAAGCTGGACGCGGGCGCGCTGGCGACCGGCATCGCCAAGCCGCGCAACCTGAGCGTGTCCGAGCTGCGCACCAGCATCGAGTACCGCGAGCGCAACAACCTCGATGCCCGTGATTTCGAGGATGTCTACTGGAGCCGCTGGTTCTACCCGCTCAACGTGCTGGCGCTGTGTCTGGCCGCCGTGCCGTTCGCATTCGGTTCGCTGCGCAGCGGCGGCATGGGCAAGCGCCTGTTCCTGGGCATCCTGTTCGCGCTGGGCTTCTGGCTGCTGCAGCTGTTCTTCGGGCGCATGGCCGGTGCGCTGAAATTCGATTACCGCATTGCCTACGCCTTGCCGCCCATCGTCATGCTGGCGGTCTCCGGCTGGCTGTTCCGGCGCAGGTAGCGCCGCCTTTCTTCACCACGCGGGCGCATGCGGCGCCCGCACGCTCCACTCCAAGGATGAACACCTTCAAGGATGAACATGCTCTTCAATCGCCTGGTTCCTGTTGTCGCCGCCCTGTTGTTGCTGGTGGGCTGTTCGCGCCCGATCGATTTCGAGATCGACAACCCGACCGACGCTCCGGTCACCCTGTCCATCGACGCGCAGGCGCACGTCATTCCGCCGCACACGGCCGTGCCCATCAGCCTGGAGCCTGGCCAGTACCGGCTGCAGAGCGAAAAGATCGGCACCGTGCGCATGGTGGTCTACGCCGGCGGCATCGGTGGTCTGATCAACCCGACGCTGGGCGAGTACGTGATCGTGACCGAGCAGTACGTCACCAGCAAAACCAACTCCGGCAGCCTGGCCTCCAAGGTCGAGCTGAATGACGTGGTGATCGATGGCCCGTACGTGAAGGCGACCGGCCTGTTCATTCCGCGCCGCTGGGATATCGGCCTGCTGGGCGAACTGCCGAGCGTGGTGATGTCCAACAGCCCGGACACCTCGTCTGATTACCGCACCAAGCTCTACAACGTGCCCGGCTTCTTCGAGTACCTGGATGCCGAAGACGATCTGCGCGCGGCCTTCGGCCCGGAGGGCTACCAGACGCCGGAGGCGACGGTCGAATTCACCCCGGCCAGCCTGCCGGAACTTCCCGCCGCCTTCGAGGCCAAGGGCAAGCCGATGCGCGAACTGTATGCGCAGTACCTCGCGGCCAGCGATGCCGGCGAGCAGAAGCGCCTGAAGAAGGCCAGCCTGAAGCTGTGGCAGGACTTCGGCACGACCCGCGCGGCATTGAACGGCAAGATCCCGGTGCCCGACGACGTCAAGGCCACGGCGTTCTCGTTGCAGTTCTTCGAGCTGTGGGCGCAGCCAGCGGTGATCCTGCCGGAAGGCTGACCCGTAGCGTCGAGCTTGCTCGACGGCCGTGCACCGTAGTCGAGCAAGCTCGACGCTACGCAGGTAGCGCCGGGCCGCGCCCGGCGGATGCTCTCAGCGCTTGGGCATCCGCACCAGGCGCGTGCCGCTGGCGCGGTCGTGCCAGGTCAGGCGCTGGCGATCCAGCCACGCCCACCAGAAGCCCAGCCCGCCCAGCAGCAGTGACAGCGTGGCCACCGCGAAGCGCAGCCACAGCTGGCGGCGACGCAGTGGCGTGCCATCGCGCGATTCCAGTTTCAGCCGCCACGGCCGCATGCCCAGCGTCTGCCCGCCGCGGCGCCAGCTGGCCGTGGCGTACCACCCGGTCACCGCCCAGCACACGGCCCACAGCAGCCACTGCCAGGCACTGAACGGCGCGATGTTCTCGCGCTGGGCATGGCCACTGAAGGTGTAGGCCAGGGTGAACAGCGTGCCGGCCAGCATCCACAGGGCCAGCACCGGCAAGGCGTCATAGACCATCGCCAGCACGCGCCACGGCAGCAGCGCACGCGGGCGGGGCGTTCCAGTGGCGGCCGCAGGGGCCGTGTCGGTGGCGGGCTGGGACATGCGCCGAGCATACGCAAAGCTGGCCGCGCCCGCAGTGGCCCTCGTATCCTGCACGCATGGCCGTCATTTCCACCCCTGCCGAACGCCGCCAGCTGGTCACCCAGCTGCCGGAACTGCGCGCCGACGACAGCGTGCGTATCCAGCGTTTCCTCGATGCGATCTGGGCCGAGAACGGGCTGGCCCGCGCCACCCTGGACAGCTACCGGCGTGACCTGGAAGGCCTGGCGCGATGGATGGATGGCCGCGATGGCGGCCTGTCCGGCATCGAGCGCCCGGGCCTGTTCGATTACCTGGCCTGGCGTACCCGCCATGGCTGGTCGCCACGCAGCAATGCGCGCCTGCTGTCGGCGCTGCGCGCGTTCTTCGCCGATGGCGTGCGCCGCGGCGAGCGCAGCGAAGACCCCAGCGCGCTGCTGGATCCGCCCAAGCTGCCCCGTTTGCTGCCCAAGGCGCTGGCCGAAAGCCAGATCGATGCGCTGTTGGCTGCGCCGGACATCGACAGCCCGCTGGGGCTGCGCGACCGCGCCATGCTGGAACTGATGTATGCCGCCGGCCTGCGCGTGAGCGAGCTGGTGCTGCTGCCGGCCACCGCGGTCAACCTGCGCCAGGGCGTGCTGCGGGTGACCGGCAAGGGCAGCAAGGAACGCCTGGTGCCGCTGGGCGAGGAATCGCAGCACTGGCTGGAACGTTACCTGCAGCAGTCGCGGCCGCAGCTGGTCGGCAAGGGCAAGGTGCACGCGCTGGCCGATGGGCAGACGCCGCTGTTCATCGAGCCGAGCCTGCATGCGCTGACCCGGCAGGCGTTCTGGCACCTGGTCAAGCGCCATGCGCAGGTGGCCGGCATCGACCCGGCGCGGATCAGCCCGCACGGCCTGCGCCACAGCTTCGCCACCCATCTGTTGAACCGTGGTGCCGACCTGCGCGCGCTGCAGATGCTGCTGGGCCACAGTTCACTGTCCACCACCCAGATCTACACCCTGGTCGCGCGCGAACACCTGCAGAAGCTGCACGCCCGGCACCATCCGCGCGGCTGAACGGCCAACGGCGGCAGGGATGCCGTACGTGCGCACGGTCGCGGCCCGTCACGTGGGCCTGTGTCAGAATCCGGGGTCTGATTCCCAGCGGATTGCCCATGTTCCGATTTGCCATCGCTGCATTGTTCAGTGCGGTCAGCCTGACCGCCTGCGCCCAGCCGGCGCCGCCGGCCGCCAAGGCACCTGCCGCTGCTGCCAAGGCCGGTCCGGCCGCGCCTGCGGGTTCGCCCGAACAGGCCGTACGTGCCGCACTGACCGCGCTCAACCCGGGCTTCGAAGTCGATTATGTCGGCGCGGCACCGTTCCCCGGCTTCCGCGAAGTTGTCGTTTCCGGCCAGCTGCTGTACGTCTCCGATGACGGCCGTTACCTGTTCCAGTCGCAGCCGTATGACACCCGCGAGAAGGCCCCGGCCAACAGCGAAGGCCTGCTGGGCTACCGCCGCCAGCTGCTGGCCAAGGCCAACCATGGCGACCGCATCGTGTTCGCCGCGCCCAACGCCAAGTACACCATCAGCGTGTTCACCGATATCGAGTGCGGCTACTGCCGCAAGCTGCACCAGGACATCGCCGAGCTCAACCGCAACGGCATCACCGTCGAGTACCTGGCCTTCCCGCGCATGGGCCTGGGCAGCAAGGACTACACCGACATGATCTCGGTCTGGTGCGCGGCCGATCGCCGCCAGGCGCTGACCAATGCCAAGCGCGGCGGCAGCGTGCCGGCCAGGAACTGCACCAACCCGGTGGCCATGCAGTACACGCTGGGCCAGCGCCTGGGCGTCAACGGCACGCCCGCGATCTTCGCCCCCGACGGCACCCAGCTGGGCGGTTACCTGCCGCCGGCGCAGCTGCGTGCGGCGCTGGAGAAGCGCGCCGCCGCCAGCACCGCAGGTGGCAGCCGCTGATCGGAACGCCGCCGGGGGGGGGGGGGGCCGCCCCCGGGGGGGGGGGGGGGGGGGGGGGGGGGGGGGGGGGG
>NZ_JACVTT010000098.1:0-16625 GCF_016624665.1 Stenotrophomonas sp. S39
CGCCGGGCCATGCACGGTGGGCCCGGCGGTCGGCCGCGCTGCGCGCTCGCCCGGCATGGCCCGGCGCTACCTGCATGCCGTGTCTAGCGCCGGGCCATGCCCGGCGACGCCATCAGAACACCAGTTCGGTGTGCAGCGGCAGGCCGGCTTCCCAGCGGGCGCGGCCACCCAGGCCGTCCAGCTCGACCAGCACGCCGGCACCCACCACTTCAACGCCCAGGCGGCGCACCAGCGACAGCGCGGCGCCCAGGGTGCCGCCGGTGGCCAGCACGTCATCGATGATGGCCACGCGCGCACCGGCCGGCAGCGCGTCTGCATGCACTTCGATGCAGTCGCTGCGGTACTCCAGCGTGTATTCCTCGCGCAGCACCTTGCCCGGCAGCTTGCCCGGCTTGCGCACCGGCACGAAGCCCACGCCCAGTTCCAGCGCCATGGCGGCGCCCAGGATGAACCCGCGCGATTCGATGCCGACGATGGCATCCAGCTGCTGCCCGCGCCAACGGTCGGCCATGGCCGAGATCGCGCCGCGGAAGTCTTCGCCGTGGGCCAGCAGCGGCATGATGTCCTTGAACAGGATGCCGGGCTTCGGGAAATCGGCGATATCGCGCAGGCGCGAAGCCCAGGCGGGGACGGCCACGGTGGCGTCGGTCATTGCAGCTACCAGCTTGTATGGCGGCATAGGGTAACCGGTTCGCCCCTACCCTGCCCGTTCCCGGCACCACCGCGCCGCTGCGTTCCACCCGTGGCGGCCTGGCGTCACGCCAAAATCGCACATACGTGCGATAATCGCCCTAACCGGTCATTCACCCAGCCTGCGTCATAAGCAGGCCGACGCCTGCCCGCCGCCATGGCCCGCAGCCGCCCGGGATGCCGACGGCCCCCGCCACGCCTGGCGCGCGCGGGGCTTTGCCCGCCTCCGCGCGGGCTCTTCGCAATGAGGTTCATGCAACGTGGACGAGACGACGAAAGTTCCGGCCCTGTGCCGTGTGCTGGTGGTCCTGCTCGGCATCCTGGTGACCCTGTTCGGCCTGGCTCTGCTGGTCGGCGGTGTTCGCCTGGTACAGCTGGGGGGCAGTTGGTATTTCCTGCTGATGGGTGCGGTGTCGGCCGTGGCTGGCGTCCTGCTGGCGATGCGCCGGCCGAATGGCGCGCTGCTGTACGGCCTGGCCTTCGTGGCCACGCTGGCCTGGGCGCTGGTGGATGCGGGCTGGGAGTTCTGGCCGCTGGTCTCGCGCCTGGTGATGCCGGCCGTGCTGGCCCTGCTGGTTGCCCTGGCCTGGCCGGTGCTGCGCCGCAGCCGCGGCCAGGCTGCCGGTCGCGGCGCCTATGGCGTGGCTGCAGTGCTGCTGGTTGGCCTGCTGGGCACGGCGGTGTCTGCGTTCCAGCCGCGCCCGGTACAGACCGCGCAGGGCACCACGCCGCCGGTGGTGCCGGTGGCCAAGGGCGCTGAACAGCGCGACTGGATGCACTGGGGCAACACCACCGCCGGCACCCGCTTCGCCGCGCTGGACCAGATCACCCCGGCCAACGTGAAGGAACTGCAGGTTGCCTGGACCGCGCACACCGGCGACGTGCCGGAAAGCAACGGCTTCGGTGCCGAGGACCAGAACACCCCGCTGCAGATCGGCGACACCCTGTACCTGTGCACGCCGCACAACCAGGTGATCGCCGTCGATGCCGACTCCGGCAAGCAGCGCTGGGCCTTCGACCCCAAGGCGACCGCGCCGAACTGGCAACGTTGCCGTGGCCTCGGCTACTTCGATGCGACCACCGCACCGGCAGCGGCAACGACAGCTGCGCCGGCGCCCGCGCCGCAGCCGGCCAGCGAGACCGCCAGCGCCACCCCGGCGCTGTGCGAGCAGCGCATCCTGATGACCTCCATCGATGCGCGCCTGTTCGCGCTGGATGCCAAGACCGGCGCGCGGTGCCCGGACTTCGGCAGCAACGGCGTGGTCGACCTGAAGACCGGCATGGGCGAGATCAAGCCCGGCTTCTATACGCTCACCGCCGCGCCGCTGGTGGCGGGCGAGCTGATCGTGGTTGGCGGCCGCGTGGCCGACAACATCGAAGTGGGTGAACCATCCGGCGTGGTGCGCGCCTACAACGTGCGTACCGGTGCGCTGGCCTGGGTCTGGGATCTGTCCAAGGAAACCCCGGACGTGCCGCTGGATCCGTCGATCCACTACACCCGTGCCACCCCGAACGTGTGGACCTCGATGGCCTACGACCCGCAGCTGGGCCTGGTCTACCTGCCCACCGGCAACACCACCCCGGACCAGTGGGCCGGCGAGCGGACCCCGCAGGATGACAAGTACAGCTCGGCCGTGGTCGCGCTGGATGTTGCCACCGGCAAGGAACGCTGGGTCTACCAGACCGTGCACCACGATCTGTGGGACTACGACCTGCCCGCACAGCCGACCCTGACCGACGTGCCCGACGGCAAGGGCGGCACGCTGCCGGCCCTGCTGCAGATCACCAAGGCCGGGCAGATCTTCATGCTCAACCGCCAGACCGGCGTGCCGATCAGCGAGGTGCGCAACATCCCCGCGCCGCAGGGCAATGCACAGGGCGAGCGCTATGCCGCGACCCAGCCGCTGTCGGTAGGCCTGCCGCAGATCGGTGCACAGACGCTGACCGAATCGGACATGTGGGGCGCCACCCCGATCGACCAGATGCTGTGCCGCATCCAGTTCAAGCAGTTCCGCTACGACGGCATGTACACGCCGCCGGGCGAGGATCTGGCGCTGCAATGGCCGGGTTCGCTGGGCGGCATGAACTGGGGCAGCGCCTCGATCGACCCGACCACCGGCTATCTGTTCGTCAACGACATGCGCCTGGGCCTGTGGACCAAGCTCATCCCGCGCGCGCAGATGACCAGCGGCGACGGTGGCGTGGAAATGGGTGCAGCTTCGCAGACCGGCACGCCGTACGGCTCGCTGCGCGACCGCTTCCTGTCCAAGCTGGGCATCCCCTGCCAGAAGCCCCCGTTCGGCACGATGTCGGCGATCAACCTGGCCACCCGCCAGCTGGTCTGGCAGGTGCCGGTGGGCACGGTGAAGGACACCGGGCCGATGGGCATCAAGATGGGCCTGCCGATTCCGATCGGCATGCCGACGCTGGGTGGTTCGCTGGCTACGCAGTCAGGCCTGCTGTTCTTCGCCGGTACGCAGGATTACTACCTGCGCGCCTATGACAGCCGCACCGGCGAGGAAGTGTGGAAGGCACGCATGCCGGTCGGCAGCCAGGGCACGCCGATGACCTACGTTTCGCCGAAGACCGGACGCCAGTACGTGGTGATTTCCGCCGGTGGCGCACGCCAGTCGCCGGACCGTGGCGACTACGTGATCGCCTACGCGCTGCCAGAGCGCAAGTGAGCCGTGCCACGCGGTGCAGCCTGCCAGGCTGCGCCGCGTGGGTACCGGTTACCGGTTCCAGCGCTTACCATGCAAGGTCGAACCTGATGAAAGCTGCTGCCATGCCTGCCGTTCCTCCCAGCCGTCGCCCCAAGCGCCCGCCTGCGCCACCGCAGGACCGCGGCCTGGCCCATGAGCTGATGCAGCAGATCCAGGACAACCAGGGCGATCCGGATTTCATGACCTCGCTCGGCCGCGGCCTGGCCGTGCTGAGCGTGTTCTCGCAGCACCCGCGCGAAGTGACGATGTCGCAGATCAGCACCGATACCGGCATCTCGCGCGCAGCCGTGCGCCGGGTGCTGTACACGCTGGAAAAGCTGGGCTACGTGGGCGAGCAGGGCCGCGGTTTCGTGCTGCTGCCGCGCGTGCTGGGCATGGGCGGCGCCTACGTCGCCTCGTCGTCGATGACCGCGGCCGCACAGCCCGTGCTGGATGCCCTGCGCGATGACGTGCACGAATCCTGCTCGCTGGGCGTGCTTGATGGCGATGACATCCTGTACGTGGCACGCGCGGAAACCGTTCGCATCATGTCGATCGGCCTGCGTGCGGGCAGCCGCCTGCCGGCCTACTGCACGTCGATGGGCCGCGTGCTGCTGGCCGCCCTGCCGCGCGACACGCTGGAAGGCTACCTGGAACGCAACCCACTGCGGCCACGCACCGACCGCACCGTCACCCGCATGGATGACTTCCTCGACCTGCTGGAAAAAGTGCGTCGTGAAGGCGTCTCGCTGGTCGACCAGGAGCTGGAGATCGGCCTGCGCTCGATCGCCGTGCCGGTGCGTTCGCGCAGCGGCGATGTGGTGGCCGCGCTGAACATCGGCACCCAGGCGGGCCGCATCGGCCTGGGCGTGATGCAGACCCAGCTGCTGCCGCGACTGCGCGAAGCAGCGCAACGGCTGGGCACGTTGTTGAATTGAGGCACAGCCGCGGGGGGGGGGGGGGGGGGGCCCCCCGCGGGCGGGGGGGGGGGGGGGGCGGGGGGGGCGCGGGGCCCCCCCCCCGGGCGGATTCCGTATCAGCGCTCGGACGCCTGCTCTTCCAGAATCGGCTTGGCCAGCGCGAACGCGTGGTTGGCCGCCGGCACGCCACAATAGATCGCGGCCTGCAGCAGCACCTCCTTGATCTCCTCCGGCGTTACGCCGTTGTTGCGGGCGGCGCGGATGTGCAGCTTGAACTCTTCATCATGGCCCAGTGCCACCATCATCACGATGGTCAGCAGCGAGCGCGTATGCCGCGGCAGTCCCTCGCGCGTCCACACCGTGCCCCACGCCGTGCGGGTGATGAAATCCTGGAATTCAGTCGTGAACTCGGTGCGCGCCTGCAGCGAGCGGTCGACGTGCGCCTCGCCCAGCACCTGGCGGCGCACCGCAAGGCCGGCTTCGTAGCGTTCCTGTTCGTCCATCGTCGTAACCCTGTTGAGTGATTCAGTGCGGCGCGGAAAGGTGCGCGGCCAGCGCGGCAGTGAACGCCTGCGGCGATTCCAGATTGCAGATGTGGCGGCCCGCAACGGCGACATAGCGCCCCTGCGCCACGCCCTCGGCGATCGCCTGCAACTCGGCCGGCACGCAGACCGGATCGTCGTCACCGGCAATGGCCAGCAACGGCACGCCGATGCGACCCAGCACATCACGGAAATCGGCCATGCCCACGGCGTTGCAGCAGCCTGCATAGCCGGCCACGCTGGTGGCGAGGAAGCGCTGCAGGATGTCCTCCACCTGGCTGGCATGGGTCTGTGCGAAGCCGGCGGTGAACCAGCGCTCGCGGGTGCCGTCCACCAGCGGCAGCAGGCCATCGTGCTGGACCTGGGCGATGCGCGCCTGCCAGCCGTCCAGCGTGCCGATCTTTGCTGCAGTGGCAGCCACGGTGAGCGTGCGCAGGCGGTTGCCTGCATGCACGCCCAGCCACTGCCCGGTCAGGCCACCGATCGACAGCCCGCAGAAATGGCTGCGCTCGATGCCAAGGTGATCCCACAGCGCCAGCACGTCGGCGCCCAGCTCGGCCACGGTGTACAGCCCCGGGGGCGCACTGGACTGGCCATGGCCGCGGCGGTCATAGCGCAGGATGCGGTACTGCGTGGCCAGCGCATCCACCTGCGGCTGCCACATGCCCAGGTCGGTACCGAGCGAGTTGCAGAAGGTCAGCCACGGGCCATCGGCGCGACCCTCGGTCTGGTAATGCAGGCGATGCTGCGGAAGGTCGAGGAAGGGCATGCGTGCTCCAGCGAATGTGGGGATCAGCCGCGCGCGAGCACGCGGTCGATCCAGGTATCGGCCATGCCGCGCCAGCTGTCGGCGGCGAACAGGGCATCGAGTTGTACGGGCGACAGCTGCGCGGTGACCTCCGGCGTCTGCGCCAGCACCTCGCGCAGATGCAGCGACTGCGCCAGCGCCTGCTTGGCGGCGTGTTCCACCAGCGCGTGCGCGGCCGGCTTGCCGATGCGCTCGCCCAGGGTGACCGCCACGGCTTCGGCATAAAGCAGGCCACCATGGCTGTCCAGGTGCTGGCGCATGCGCCCGCGGTCCAGCTGCAGGCCCTGCACCACCACGCTCACCTGGGCCAGGCTGCCGGCGCAGAGGCGCACGATCTCCGGCACGGTGTCCCACTCGGCGTGCCATTGCCCGGCCGCACGCTCGTGCGGCTGCGGCAGGGCGCTGAACAACGTGGACAGCAGGCCCGGCACGCGCGTTGCCGCGGCAATGGCCGCCACGCAGCCGACCGGGTTGCGCTTGTGCGGCATCGCCGAGGAACCACCCTTGCCCTCGCCCGCCGGCTCGAAGGCTTCAGCAACTTCCGACTGCATCAGCAGCACGATGTCGGTGGCGATCTTGCCGAGGCTGCCGGTCAGCAGCGCGAACACGCTGCCGAACTCGGCGATGCGGTCACGCGCGGTGTGCCAGGGCAGCGCCGGCAGCGGCAACTGCAGCCCGGCTGCGAGGGCTTCGGCCACGTCCAGCCCGCGCGTCTGCAGCGAGGCCAGCGTACCGGCGGCACCGCCGAACTGCAGCACCAGGGTGTCGTCGGCCAGCGCATCAAGGCGCCGCTGGCTGCGCTGCAGGGCATCCAGCCAACCGGCCGCCTTCAACCCGAAGGTCACCGGCACCGCCTGCTGCAGCAGCGTGCGCCCCGGCAGGCCGGTGCCGCGCTCGGCCTCGGCCAGCCGCGCCAGCGCCGTGCACAGCACCTGCAGGCGCGCCCGCACGTGGCTGACCGCCGCGCGCAGCTGCAGCACCGCGCCCGTATCGATGATGTCCTGGCTGGTGGCGCCCCAGTGCACCCAGCGCGCGGCGTCGGCATCGTTCGCCTTGACCTGCGCAGTAAGCGCCTTGACCAGCGGAATGGCCGGGTTGCCGGCAAGTGCCGTAGCGGCCGACAGCGCGGGTACGGCGTACAGGGCGGCGCTGCAGGCCGCTTCGATCGGCGCCAGCGCAGCGGCGGGTATCACCCCGCACTGCACCTGCGCGCGCGCCAGGGCGCGTTCGACATCCAGCATCGCCTGCAGGCGTGCTTCATCACTGAACACGGCGTCGACGGTGGGGTCGCCGAACAGACCGCCCAGCAGCGTTGGGGAGTGGCTCATCGGTGCAGTCCATCCTGGGTGGCCACAGCTTACCCGCGCGCGCTGCACGCGGGCGTGGAGTGGCCGGAAGGCGCGTCGGGCGCGCCGGCGTCAGTAGGCGAAGAACACCGTTTCATCCGGGCCCTGCATGCGCACGTCCCAGTGGTACAGGCCCTTGCCCTGCGCCTGCGCGACCAGGGTGTGGCGGCGTTCGGCCGGTACCAGCGCGAGGATGCCGTCCTCGCCGTTGCTGGGCTCGTCACTGAAGTAGATGCGGCCACGGGTGGCCTGCAGCAGACCGCGCATGAACACCAGCACCACCAGGTGCGGTGCCTGCGGCTCGCCACGCAGGCCCGGCACGCGGCCCGGCTTGACGGTGGTGAAGGCGAAGCGGCCCTGGTCATCGGTGGGCACGCGGCCCCAGCCGTCGAAGGCCGGGTCGTGGTCGCCGCGACGCGGGTCTTCGCCATGGGCGTAGATGCCCTGCGCGTCGGCCTGCCAGATTTCCAGCACAGCATCGGATACCGGTACGCCGTTGCCATCGAACACCTGGCCCTGCACCTCCACGCGTTCACCCTGCGCGGTGGCCGGGGCGATTTCGGTGCGGTACAGCGGTTCCAGGCCCAAGCGGTAGTACGGGCCTACGGTCTGCCACGGAGTGGATTGGAAACTCATGGTCTTACTCCCAGACGGTCATCTTGCGACCGCGCAGCACGATGTCGAAGCGGTAGCCGAGCGCGAATTCGTTGGCGGTGTTTTCCCAGTCGAACGAGGACACCATGCGCTCGCGCGCCTTGGCGTCATCCACGCAGTTGTAGATGGGATCGAACGCCAGCAGCGGGTCGTTGGGGAAGTACATCTGCGTGACCAGGCGCTGGCCGATGCCATCGCCATGCAGCGAGAAATGGATGTGCGCCGGGCGCCAGGCGTTGTAGTGGTTGCGCCAGGGGTACGCGCCGGGCTTGATGGTGGTGAAGCGGTAGCGGCCTTCGCTGTCGGTCAGCACCTGGCCGGTGCCCTTGAAGTTGGGGTCCAGCGGTGCGTCGTGCTGGTCGCCTTTGTGCAGGTAACGGCCGGCGGCGTTGCACTGCCAGACCTCGACTACGGTGTTGCGCACCGGGCGGCCGTTCTCGTCCAGCACGCGGCCGCTGACGATGATGCGCTCGCCCTGCGGCTGGCCGGGGAAGCCGGCCGTCAGGTCAGCGGCATGCTCACCCAAGGTGATGCGGTTGATGCTCGGGCCGGTCACTTCCGAGAGCGTCACCGGGATGGCGATCGGGTCGGTACCCGGGCCACGCAGCGCGGTGGAGGCATACGGCAGGTGGATGCGCGGCGGCTGGCTGCCGGGGTACGGCTTGCGGTAGCCGCGCAGTTCGGTGGGATCGCTCATGGCGTACTCCTGTTGGCGAGCGGCCCGGGGGCCGCGGCTGTCTTGCAGATCATGGATACGGGGGAAGGCTTACACGCGTTCGATGGCCAGCGCCACGCCCTGTCCCACGCCGATGCACATCGTCGCCAGGCCGCGGCGGCCGCCGCTGGCTTCCAGCTGGCGCAGCAGGGTCAGCGCCAGGCGCGCGCCGCTCATGCCCAGCGGGTGACCCAGGGCGATGGCGCCGCCGTTGGGGTTCACGTGCGCGGCGTCGTCGGCCAGGCCGAGCTGGCGCATGCAGGCCAGGCCCTGCGAGGCGAAGGCTTCGTTCAGTTCGATGGCATCGAAATCGGTGATCGACAGGCGCAGCCGTGCCATCAGCTTCTGGCTGGCCGGCACCGGGCCCATGCCCATGATCGCCGGCTCGACACCGGCGCTGGCGAAGCCGAGGATGCGCGCGCGCGGGGTCAGCCCCAGCGCCTTCACCTGCGCGCCCGACGCGAGCAGCAGCGCGGCGGCACCATCGTTGATGCCCGAGGCATTGCCGGCGGTGACCGTGCCCGGCTGGCGGAACAGCGGCTTCAGCCTGGCCAGCGCCTCGGCGGTGGTATCGCCGCGCGGGTGTTCATCGCGGTCGACGGTCACGGTCTCGCCGCGCTTGCGGCCCGGCACGTCCACCGCGACGATTTCGCCGTCGAAGAAACCACGCGCCTGCGCAGCAGCCGTGCGCTGCTGGCTGCGCAGGGCGAACGCATCCTGGTCCTCGCGGCTGATGCCGTAGCGCTCGGCCACGTTCTCGGCGGTCTGCCCCATCGTCTCCACGCCGTGCAGTTCACGCAGGCGCGCGTTGATGAAGCGCCAGCCCATGGTGGTGTCTTCGATCTGCTGGTCGCGGGCGAATGGCGAGGTCGCCTTGCCCATCACGAACGGCGCACGCGACATCGATTCGACGCCGCCGGCGATGGCCAGGCCCAGCTCGCCCGCCGCAATGCCGCGGGCCACGGTGCCGATCGCATCCAGGCCCGAACCACACAGGCGGTTGATCGTGCTGCCCGGCACCGTCACCGGCAGGCCGGCCAGCAGCAGGCTCATGCGGGCGACGTTGCGGTTGTCCTCACCGGCCTGGTTGGCACAGCCCAGGTAGACATCCTCGACCCGCGCCGGGTCCAGCTGCGGGTGGCGCGCCAGCAGCGCCTTCAGCGGGATCGCGCCGAGGTCATCGGCGCGCACGCCGGACAGCGCGCCGCCGTAGCGGCCGATCGGGGTGCGGATGCCATCGACGATGTAGGTCTCGTGCAGGCTCATCTCAGGCTCCCTCGGCCAGTGCCAGCGGCAGGCCGGTCAGTTCACGCAGTTGTTCGATGTCCATTCCCTCGACCATTTCCAGCACGGTCGCACCGTCGGCGTCGAGGTCGAACACCGCCACATCGGTATACACGCGCGACACGCAGCGCAGTCCGGTGAGCGGGTAGCTGCACTCGGCCACCAGCTTGCTTTCGCCCTTCTTGGTGAACAGGTCCATCATCACGAAGACCTGCTTGGCACCGATGGCCAGGTCCATCGCACCGCCCACGGCGGGGATCGCGTCGGCAGCGCCCGTGCTCCAGTTGGCCAGATCGCCGTGCGCCGACACCTGGAAGGCGCCGAGCACGCAGATGTCCAGGTGGCCGCCACGCATCATCGCGAACGAATCGGCATGGTGGAAATAGCAGCCACCGGTCAGCAGCGTGACCGGCTGCTTGCCGGCGTTGATCAGGTCCGGATCTTCCTGGCCTGGGGCCGGCGCCGGGCCCATGCCCAGCAGGCCGTTTTCCGACTGCAGGAAGATCTCCTTGTCGGCCGGCAGGAAGTTGGCCACCGTGGTCGGCAGGCCGATGCCCAGGTTGACGTAGGCCCCTTCGGGAATGTCGCGCGCCACGCGCGCGGCCATCTGTTCGCGGCTGAGCTTGTTCATGCCTGCACTCCTTCAGCGGCCACCGGCACTACGCGTTGTACGAAGATGCCCGGGGTCACCACGGCCTCCGGGTCCAGTTCGCCCAGCGCCACCACCTCACGTACCTGCACGATGGCGCAGCGCGCGGCCATCGCCATCAGCGGGCCGAAGTTGCGCGCGGTCTTGCGATACACCAGGTTGCCCCAGCGGTCGCCGCGGTCGGCCTTGATCAGCGCGAAGTCGGCATGCAGCGGATACTCGAGCACGTAGTGGCGGCCGTCGATCTCGCGCGATTCCTTGCCCTTGGCCAGCTCGGTGCCGTAGCCGGTCGGGGTGAAGATCGCGCCCAGGCCGGATCCGGCCGCGTGGATGCGCGCGGCCAGGTTGCCCTGTGGCACCAGCTCCAGTTCGATCTCGCCAGCGCGGTAGGCAGCATCAAAGTGCTGCGAATCGGCCTGGCGCGGGAAGGAGCAGACGATGCGGCGCACGCGCTTGTGCTTGATCAGCGCAGCCAGGCCGGTATCGCCGTTGCCGGCGTTGTTGTTGATGATGGTCAGTTCGCGCGCGCCCTGTGCGATGAGCGCGTCGATCAGCTCGTCAGGCATGCCGGCGGTACCAAAGCCGCCGATCATCACGGTGGCGCCATCATGGATATCGGCCACCGCTGCTTCCACGCTGGCCACTGTCTTGTCGATCACTGCATTGCTCCTTGCCCTGCCTGCCGGCGGTCACCGCCGCCACGCTGCAGGGCCACTGCGAAGGGAAAACGCGACCCGGACATGGTCGCCACGGCACATCGCCCGGTCAATGCGATATTCGGCCAGTTGATTCGATAATCGCACATTGAGTGACAGGCTCCGGACATCGGTTCAACGCCGGTTCTGGCCCACGCCGACGCGCAGGCCCAGGCATGCCCAGGCCGCCAGCAGCAGCGGCAGTGCGCACAGCACGTACAGCGCCGAGGGCTGCCAGTGGCCGTCCACCAGCACACCCACGGTGAGCGGCGAGAGGATCGCGCCGACGCGGCCAATGCCGATGGCCCAGCCCAGGCCGGTCGTACGCACTTCGGCGGCAAACACCACCGGCGCAGCCGCATATAGGCCGGCCATCGCCGCGAACAATGCCGCGCCGATCACGAAGGCCAACGGGAACGCCACGCCCAGCTGCGTATTGAAGGCGGCAAAGCCCAGCATCGAGACCATCGCCAGCAGCAACGCACCGGCGGTCAGCTTCGACAGCGACCAGCGCGAGGCCAACCAGCCGAACAGGCTGCCGCCGACGATGCCGCCCAGGTTCAGCAGCACGCCACCGGTGATGCCCTGCTGCGCCGACACTCCGGCCGAGACCAGCAGCTTCGGCGTCCAGCTCAGCACGAAGTAGAAGGCGAACATGTGCAGGAAGAAGGCCAGCGCGATCAGCAGCGCGACGCGGCGCAGGTCGCCCACGAACAACGCCGCATAGCCCTGGCGCTGGCCATCACGCACCGGTGCCGGCGGCAGCGCCTGCAGTTCCGGCATGCGCATGCGCGAGAGCAGTGCGTTAAGCCGCGGCAGCGCGTTGGCCGGGCGACGTGCGACCAGGAAATCCAGCGATTCCGGCAGCCACTTCAGCACCAGCGGAATGCACAGCAGCGAGGCACCCGCGCCGATCAGGAACACGCTGTGCCAGGACCAGTGCTCCAGCATCCACGCCGCCAGCAGGCCGCCGGCGGTGGCGCCGATGGGATAGCCGGTGGCCTGCAGCGCGACCGCCGTGCTGCGCCACTTGGCGTTGGCGTACTCGGCGGTGATCACGCCGACACCGGCCAGCATGCCGCCGATGCCGATGCCGGTATACACGCGCAGCGCGCCCAGCTGCCAGGCGTTGGCAGCCAGCGCCGACAGCGCCATGCCGCTGGTCAGGATCAGCAGGCAGCAGACGATCATCGGCCGCCGGCCCCAGCGATCCGCCAGCGGCGCCAGCAGGAACGAACCCAGCGCCATGCCGACCAGGCCGGCACTGAGCATCAGCCCCAGCACCTTGCCCGACAGTTCCCAGTCCGCCGATACGTGCGGTGCGGTGAAGGCCATGACCATCACATCGAAGCCGTCGAGCATGTTCAACAGCACGCAGATGGCGATGGCGGTCCACTGGAAGGGGCTCATCCGTTCCAGGACAAGCGAGGGTGCGGCGGCGGAGGCGTGGCTCATGGTGCGGTTTCCTGCAACAGCGTGATGCGATGGAACGTCCGGCGGGGAAGGTCTCAGCGACCGGCCTGGCTGGATGCATGGATGACCTGCAGGACGTCCTGCAGGCGATCGACCTCGACCTGTCCTGGCGCCGACGGGGTGCCGATCATGCCGAAGGTCAGGGCCTGGCCGAAGGTTTCGCCCGCGAGCCGGGACACCACGCCGGTGCCGCCCATCGACATCGTCAGCAGCGGCTTGTCGCTCTGCTGGCGGACCTGCCAGGTGGCATCGAGCAGGGCCAGCACATCACCGGCATCGCGCGGCATCACGGCGATCTTCAGCACGTCCGCGCCCAGTTCCTGCTGCTTCAGCAGGCGCGCGACGATCTCTTCGCGCGGCGGCGTGGCGTGGAAGTCATGGTTGGACATCACCACCTTCACCCCGGCCTTGTGCGCCTGCGCTACCAGCGCCTGCACCACCTTCGGGTCGCGGAACATCTCCACGTCGATCAGTTGGGCGACGCCGCCGCGCAGCAGCGTGGCGTAGAGCGCGCCGTAGTCGGCATCGCTGATCGGCTTGGCGCCGCCTTCGGCCTTGGTGCGGAAGGTGACGATGACCGGCTTGCCGCCCAGCGTCGCCTGGATGCGCTTGCCCAGCGCGACCAGCGCCTTGCCGTCGGTGGCGATGTCCAGGTAGTCGATGCGCCATTCTGCGATGTCGGTGGCCTTGCTGGCCGCGATTGCAGCGGCTTGCTGGAGGGCAACGTCAGCGGTGGCACCGGTGATCGGCACGATGGTGCGGGGGCTGCCCTCGCCGATGCGCAGCTGGCCGACCTGCAGCACCGCCGGCGGCGGTGCGGCCAGGGCCAGCAGGGGGGAGGCGCTGAGCGCACCGGCGAGGACAACGGACGCGAACGGGAGTTTCATGGCAGTCACCAGAGCGTGGAGGGAGCGCGCGGCCATCAGAAGGTCACCTTGGCCTGGACACCGACGGCCCAGGCGTTGTCGGTACCGCTGTAATTGAAGGTGCCGGGGTTGATGATGTACTGCACGTCCGGGCGGATCATCAGCCACGGGTTCACCTGGAAGCTGTAGGACAGTTCGAACAGCTCCTCGGCCTGGCTGAGGTTGTACAGCGGCGAATCGGTGGGTACGCCCCCTGCCATCAGCGTGGCCCGGCGCGCATCGACCAGGCGGTCGTTGATGTCGGCGCCGACGTAGCCCAGCGCGATGCTGTCCTGCGCGCGCGAGCCGATGCCCTGGTAGACGCCGCCCAGCGCATACCAGCGCTTGATCTGCGCGGTATCGGTGTCGGACACCATGTACTGCGCGAACGCGGTCAGGCCGCGGCTCGGGTCGGCCGACTCCTGGGTCAGGCGCTGCTCGGCCAGCACGTAGGCGCCGTGGCGGCCGGTGGTCGGCGAGGTATCCAGGCCGCGCTTGTCCACGCGCGAGGTGTCGTAGTAACCGCCGAATTTGTAGACGCCGGCGTAGCGGCTGCCCTTGGCCGGGGTCCAGGTCACTTCCACCGGGAACAGCGAACCGGTGGTGCCCGAGACGAACGGGCGGAACGCATTG
Organism: Stenotrophomonas sp. S39; assembly: GCF_016624665.1. Taxonomy (NCBI): domain Bacteria; kingdom Pseudomonadati; phylum Pseudomonadota; class Gammaproteobacteria; order Lysobacterales; family Lysobacteraceae; genus Stenotrophomonas; species Stenotrophomonas sp. S39. The sequence continues at coordinate 14,017 of NZ_JACVTT010000098.1, forward strand.
CGCTCGATGTTGCCGCCGAGGTTTGGATTGACCTGGAACCAGCCGGTGCGCACGTTCACCGCCGGGCTGATCTGCTGCGCGAACTCGCCGCCCCAGCGTGCCATCGGGTAGTTGTACCAGCCGCTGTTGCCGGACATCGCCAGCGGGTGCGCGCAGAAGGCCGCGTTGACGAAGTGCGTCAGCAGGCTGTGCAGGCCGAACTGGTTGCCCATCGCGTAGTAGCCCAGCTTGTAATACGACTGGCCCGCGTTGAAGGTCTGGTCGTAGCTCAGTTCGGTCAGCCGCGTGTACTGCCCGCCGTACGCTTCCTGGATCGGGAAGCGGTTGCCGACGAAGTCCACCGAGGTGCTGCGGCCGCGACGGTCGTTGAGGGTGAAGTGGAACGCACCGCCGTCCCAACCAGCCAGCTTGCCCATGTCCAGATCCATGCCCACGCGCACCTGCTGCGCGTAGCGCGCACCGGTTTCGCCGTAGCCACCGTCCACCACGCCCATCGCTTCGCCCACGTAGTCACCGCGGAACGCGATGCCGCGCTCGTACAGGTCGGTGCGGGTACCGCCCCAGTCGCCTGTGAGGGTCTTGCCGTCGTAGCGGTTGCTGGACTGCGCGCTGGCCAGGGCCGGCAGCAGCGCAGTGGCGAGGATGCCCAGGGACAGGCCCAGTGAAGGGGATTTCGCAGGATTCATGGTCGCGGTCTCGTGGAGGTGATCAGCGCAGCGACAACGGCGCGCTCAGGGGGGAGGTGGCGCCCTGCGCCGAGGTGACGGTGGCGGTCAGGCTGCCGGCAGCGGCAGCATCTGCCCCGGCACCGAGCGCGAAGGTGAAGCTGCCCTGCCCCTGCGCATCCGTACGGGCCTCGACGCTGCCCAGCACCAGCTCGGCCTCGCTGCCGCTGGCTGCGCGGTTGCCGAACACTTCCACCTGGTAGCGGCTGTCGGGCACGCCCTGGAAACGGCCGGTCAGCTGGCGCTGCGCGCCCTTGCCCTGCACGGCGGTCAGCTGCGGCGCTGCCTGGCCCAGGTTCGGCAGCGGCTGGCAGTCGGCCTGGCCGGCAGCGGTGCAGATGCGTGCGCGCTTGGACGGATCGTTGTCGACGCCACGGCCCCGCGAGCCGACGAAGCTGGCGTGTTCCAGGCCCGGCACGCCGAACACGATGGCGCCGCGCGGCTGGCCCTTCACGCAGGCGCCGCCGGCTTCACAGCGCTCGATCGGCAGGCCGTTGCCGTAGATGCGGTTGGCGGTGAAGCGGTTCGGCGCACTGACCGGCTGCGGGCGCACGCCGATGCCGATGCCATTGCCGGTGATGGTGTTGCCGTCGACCACGTTGCCGCTGCCGGTGATGCTCAGGCCCAGCGAGTTGCCAGTGAAAGTGTTGGCGGCGATGTAGTTGCGGTTGCCCCAGTTGATCTGCAGGCCATCGGAGTAATCGACGAAGCGGTTGTGGACCACGCTGTTGTCGTTGCCCCACAGGATTTCGATGCCCTGCGACGGTTCCGGGTTGGCCCGGGTGGACTGGAACAGGTTGTCGGCCACCAGGTTCCAGGCCGCGCCGCGGGTCAGCTCCAGGCCGTCGCCGTTGTCGAGGAACGCATTGCGCACGATGCGGTTGTGCACGGTGGTGGTGGCGGTGGACTGGCCCTTGCCGTCGTCGCCGGTGAGCATGATGCCGGCACCGCCCTTGTTGGCGACGATGCGGTTGTCATGGATCTCGTTGTGGCTGGCGCGGTTGACCAGCACGCCGATGCAGAAGTTGCGGATCTCCAGGCCGGCCAGTTCCACGCCCTGGGTATCGCGCAGGACCAGGCCCGGCAGCGTGGTGGTGCGCACGTTGGTGCCGGACTGGCCTGGCTCGGCGCCCGGGCAGGCATCGGTACCGGTGCCGGTGACGTAGGCCGAACCATCGATGGCCACGTATTGCCCATCGCGCGCCCACGGCGTGCCGATGATCTGCACCGGACCCTTGATTTCCGGCAGCGGCGCGGCCGGCTTGATCACGTAGGGTGCGGTGCCGACGGCGTCGATCTCGATGCGATAGCGGCCCGGTGCGGCGTTGGCGGTGGTGATGGCCCAGCGCAGCGAGCCGGCATTGGCGTCGTCGGCGTAGCGGTCCACGCGCAGGACCTGCAGGTCTTCGCGCGGCGGTTCGGCCTGGTAGGCCAGCGCCAGCGACGGCAGCACGGCAAGCAGGGACATGGAAACAACGGACAGACGACGGCGCATGCGGTCACTCCGCACAGATGAAGGGAAATCCGGCGGTCTTCCCCTGCACCTGGCTTCAGCACCGGACCGGCTGCTGCCCTCGCCCCGCCAGGGGTGGATCGCTTGGACTGCTGTGAAACTGTGGGAGTGAAATTAGGTTTATCGCACTGCACCATTCAAGTGCGGTAATCGACTACGCGTGCGAATATCGCACTGAATGGGTAATACCATCGTTGTAGGTGGGGCTGTTTGCAGGGCTGCCGCCCTGCACCTGCTTCGAGCCAAGGCAACGTCAACGTCAACGTCAAAGGCCGCGTTCCGTGGGATGGCGGGGCAATGGGCTGTTGGTGGGTGCCGACCGTTGGTCGGCACATCTGTCAGATCCGACCCCGTGCCGACCAACGGTCGGC
>NZ_JACVTT010000099.1:0-16572 GCF_016624665.1 Stenotrophomonas sp. S39
TTTGATGCCGTTGGCTTCAATGTTGTGGTTGGGGGGGGGGGGGGGGCCCCGCCCCGGCGCCCGGGGGAATCACTTCGGAGCGAGGCGGGTAGCGCCGTCCAGGCGGATGGTCTCGCCGTTGAGATAGGTGTTGCCGAGGATGAAGCCGACCAGGCTGGCGAAATCGTCCGGCTTGCCCAGGCGCGACGGGAACGGAATGGACGCGGCCAGCGACTGCTGCACGGCTTCGGGCATGCCATCGACCATCGGCGTCCAGAACACGCCCGGGGCAATGGTGTTGACGCGGATGCCGAAGCGCGAGAGCTCGCGGGCCATCGGCAGGGTCATCGACACCACGCCGCCCTTGCTGGCGGCATAGGCGGCCTGGCCGATCTGGCCTTCGTAGGCGGCGATGCTGGCGGTATTGATGATCACGCCGCGCTCGCCGTCTTCGCCAGCGTCGTTGTGCTGCATGCGGTTGGCCGCGGCCTTGGCGACGTTGAAGCTGCCGACCAGGTTGACCATCACCGTGCCCTGGAAGCCGGCCAGCGGCATCGGACCCTCTTTGCCCAGCACGCGGCCGGCGCCGAGGATGCCGGCGCAGTTCATCGCCACGTTCAGGCCACCGAGGAAATCGTGGGCCTGGTCGATGGCTGCGGCAACGGCCGCCTCATCGCTGACGTTGACGTTGAAATAGCGGGCCGAGTCGGCGCCCAGCCCGGCCACGGCGGCTGCGCCCTTGTCGTCATTGAGGTCGAACAGGGCGACCTTGCCGCCGTTGGCGACCAGGTGCTGGGCCACGGCCAGGCCGAGGCCGGAAACGCCGCCGGTGATCACGGCACGTACGGAAGACAGCTGCATTGAACGGTCCTGCAGGTTCGAGAACCGCCGATTCTAACGGAAGCCACGGCGCGCGCCGTTGTGCGCCGCTGCAAAGCGGTATGCGCCCCGGTGCCCCGCAGCCAGGCATGGCCTGGCTCTACCCGGCGAGGTCCCGGGCCATCTCCGGCGGCTCGCGCCCGCGCAGGCGCCGCTTGAACTCATCGGGGGGCAGGCCCGGGGCGAACAGGAAGCCCTGGCCGATGGTCACCCCCAGCCCCAGCAGGCACTGGCGCTGGGCCTCGGTTTCCACGCCTTCGGCCACCACGCCCAGGCCCAGGCTGCGGGCGATCGCGCAGACCGCCTCGCACACGGCCACGTCCGAGCGGTTGCGCGGGATGCCCTCGACGAACAGCTGGCTCAGTTTCAGGCCATGGATCGGCAGCCGCCGCAGGTAGTTCAGCGCGCTGTAGCCCTCGCCGAAATCGTCGATGGTCAGCATCACGCCCATCTCGCGCAGGCGGGCGAAGGTGCGCAGGGTGTCCGGTGCGTCCTCGATCAGCACCCGCTCGGTGAACTCCAGTTCCAGCACCGTGCCGGGCAGCTCGAACTCGTCCAGCACCTGCCGTACCCAGCGGGCCAGGTCCTCGCCGACGAACTGCCGCCAGGAGACGTTGACCGCCACCCGCATCGTCTCCAGGCCATCGTCCTGCCATTGGCGTATCTGGCGGCACGCCTCGCGCAGCGCCCACTGGCCGATCCGCACGATGTCGCCGGTGTGCTCGGCGTGGCGGATGAACAGGTCCGGCCGCATCTGCCCAAGCTGGCCGTTGTGCCAGCGCATCAGGGCCTCGCAGCCGGTGATGGTCCCGGTGCGCAGGTTGATCTGCGGCTGGTAGACCAGGCGGAACTCGTCGCCGTCCAGCGCCTTGTGCAGGCGGCTCTCGATCTGCAGTCGGTCGTTCTGGCGCTCGGCCAGCTCCTGCGAGAACACGTGCCAGCCGTTGCGGGTGCGACGCTTGCACTCGTACATGGCGGTGTCGGCGTTCTGGATCAGCTGCTGCGGGCGGTCGCCATCGCCGGGGGCCTTGGCAATGCCGATGCTGGCGGTGACCTGGAATTCATCGCTGCCCAGCTGGAAGGGGGAGGAGAACGCGGCGGTGATGCGCTCGGCCAGCTGCTCGGCCTGGTCGGGCTGGTCGCGCAGGTCGCAGATCACCAGGAACTCGTCGCCACCGAAACGGGCGAGCAGACCTTCAGTGCCGATGGCCGTGGCGATGCGCCGGGTCGCTTCGATCAACAGCTCGTCGCCGGCGTTGTGGCCGAGCAGGTCGTTGACGACCTTGAAGCGGTCCAGGTCGATGTACAGCACCGCCACCCGGTCGTGGCCCGGGCTGCCCATGCGTACGCCCAGGTCGGTGAGCACCGCATCGCGGTTCATGATGCCGGTCAGCGGGTCGGTGCGCGCCTGCACGCGCAGGGTCTCTTCGGCCTGCTTGCGTTCGGTGATGTCCTGCACGGTGCCGGTGATGCGCGCGGCATCGACATCGCCGGTGGACACCTCGCCGATCATCCGGATCCAGAACGAATGCCCGTCGCGGCGCTGGCCCTGCAGTTCCAGGCCGAAGCTGCTGCGGTGCTCGATGGTGTCGGCCAGCGCCTGCTGCAGGGAGGTGCGGTCATCACTGCGCAGGCAGTCGAGCAGGTCGGTCATGTCCTGCAGGTCGTCGGGCTGGCCGACGATGCGCCGCGCCTCATCGGTCAGGTACAGGCGCTGCAGGCTGCGGTCCCATTCCCAGCCGCCGATGTGGGCCAGCGACTGCGCGCGCGCGAACAGCAGGTTGTTGCGCTTGAGCTCGGTGATGTCGCTGAACATCGAATAGACATGGTCGGCCTGGTCGCAGCCGGTGCCGAACACCGGCACGTTGGTGGTCGACAGCCACAGCATGCGCCCGCGCGGGCGGTGGTACAGGCCGATGATGGTGCTGCGGATGACCCGCCCGGCCTGGAAGCAGCGGATGGTCGGCCACTGCGCCTGGGTGAGGGTATTGCCGTGCTCGTCGACGATCAGCCAGGCCTCGGGGTCGAGCAGGGCATCAAACGCATTGCCGTTGCTGGTGATGCCCAGGATGCGGTGCGCGGCCGGGTTGGCCGAGATCACCCGCAGGTTGCGGTCGAACAGGATCACGCCCTTGTCGATCGATTCCATCAGCAGGCGGTAGCGCGATTCGGCACGCCAGCGCCCGCTCAGGTCGCGCGCCACGGCCACGATGCAGGGCTGGCCATGGTCCTGGAAGCCGGCCGAGTGCACTTCCACCGGGAAGCGGCTGCCATCGCCGCGCATGTTGGTCACTTCGATGACGTAGGTGTCACCGCGGTTCAGTGCTTCCCAGACCGGCTGCAGGTGGTCGCTGGGCAGGTCGGGGTTGAGCAGTTCGATCGGCTGGCCGACGATGGCCTCGCGCGGGCGGTCGTAGGCGTGGACGCCGGCGCGGTTGACGTCCAGCACCACGCCGTCGGCGCTGAGGATGCTGACCGGGTCGGGCACCGCATCGAACAGGGCGGCGTAGCGTTCCTGTGCTTCGCCCATGCGCAGGCGGGCGTCGATCAGGGCCTCCATCGCCTGCCGCAGCAGGCGGGCCTGGGCGGCGGGCGGGGCGCCTGCCAGCGCGGCCTGCAGTGCGGCCAGCGCGTCGTCGGTCACGGCGGATGGTTCGCCGTAAACCGGAACGTCGCGCGGGCCGCTGTCGTTCATGTCGCCGCCAGGGCCTGCCCGACCCGGCTGGCAGTGGCACGGCCGAGCAACCCGGCCAGCCAACGGCCGGTTTCAGCCAGCGCCGGCAGGTCCACGCCGCACTCCAGGCCCAGGCCCTGCAGCAGGTAGACCACGTCCTCGCTGGCGACGTTGCCGCTGGCACCCTTGGCATACGGGCAGCCGCCCGCGCCGGACACCGCGCTGTCGACCACCCGTACGCCTTCTTCCAGGCAGCTGGCGATGTTGGCGATGGCCTGGCCATAGGTGTCGTGGAAGTGCACGGCCAGTGCGTCCATCGGGATCTCGGCAGCGACCGCCTTCAGCATGGCCCGCGCCTTGTGCGGGGTGCCGACGCCGATGGTGTCGCCCAGCGAAATTTCGTAGCAGCCCATGTCATGCAGGGCGCGCGCGACGCGCACCACGTCGGCCAGCGGCACGTCGCCCTGGTAGGGGCAGCCGAGCACGGTGGAGACGTAGCCGCGCACACGCACGCCGTCCTCGGCGGCGCGCTGGAGGATGGGCGCGAAGCGGGCCAGCGACTCGTCGATGCCGGCATTGGTATTGGTGCGGTTGAAGGCCTCGGAGGCGGCGGTGAACACCGCCACTTCCTGCACGCCGACGGCACGCGCCCGGTCATAGCCCTGCTCGTTGGGCACCAGCACCGGGTAGGCGATGCCGGCGCGGCGGTCGATGCCGGCGTAGACCTCGGCCGCATCGGCCAGCTGCGGCACCCAGCGCGGGCTGACGAAGCTGGTCGCTTCGATGGTGCGCAGGCCGGTGGCGGACAGGCGGTTGACCAGCGCGATCTTGTCGGCGGTGGCCACCGCCTGCTTTTCGTTCTGCAGGCCGTCACGCGGGCCCACTTCGACGATGCGGACGAAATCGCTCATCGACGCACCTCCGTGGCGGGCAGGGTGGGGCGGGCGGCAGGGGCGGAAGCGGGTGCGATCACGAGGGTTCCTGGAGAACGGGGGCAGCGCGGTCTCCACCGGGCTGCCAACAGGGATACGCAGGTCGGCCGCGAAAGCGGCCACGTTCCTGCGCGGGAATCAGTCGAAGGGGTGGCAGACGGCCACGACGTAGTTGCCGTCGGGGCAGATCAGGCCTCCGTCACCCAGTGCGGGGCACGCTTGTCGAGGAAGGCGCCGAGGCCTTCCTGGCCCTCGGCCGACACGCGCAGGCGCGCGATCAGGGCGGCATTGTCGCGGTCGAGGGTGTCACGATCGTGGCTGTCGCGGACCTGCCGCACCAGCTCCTTGGCAGACGCCGAGGCGATCGGGCCGGCCTTGTCCAGCAGGGCCAGCTGGCGCTGCACGGCGTCGTCCAGGCGCTCGGGCTCGACCAGCTGGTGGACCAGGCCGATGCGCAGGGCGGTTTCCGCGTCGAAGTGCTCGCCGGTGGCAAACCAGCGGCGGGCCTGGCGCGGGCCGATGGCCTCGATCACATAGGGCGAGATCACCGCCGGCAGCAGGCCCAGGCGGCTCTCGGTCAGGCCGAACCGGGCCGCGCTGGTGGCGATGGCGATGTCGCAGCAGGCGACCAGGCCGACGCCGCCGCCAAAGGCCGCGCCATGGACCCGGGCCAGGGTCGGCTTGGGCAGCTCGTCCAGGGTGCGCATCAGCCGCGCCAGCGCCAGCGAGTCCTCGCGGTTCTCGGCCTCGCTGGCCGCGGCCATGCCGCGCATCCACTGCAGGTCGGCACCGGCCGAGAAGGACGCGCCGTGGCCGGCCAGGACCACCACCCGCACTGCGGGGTCGCGGCCGGCGGCCTCCAGGGCAGCGGTCAGCCGGGCGATCAGGCTGGCATCGAAGGCATTGTGCAGCTCCGGCCGGTTCAGCCAGAGGGTCAGGACGGCGCCATCGCGCTCGATCAGCAAAGCATCATTCATGGGAATCCGGGGTTACTCCATACCTGTATGGATCATAGCGGGCCATTGGTCATGGGCCATGACGCGACGCGGGAATGTTAGAATCGAGAGCCATTTACATCCAGCTGAGATCGCGCTAGATGACGCTGTCCGAACTGCCCCTGCATACCCCGGCCGTGGTCGATTCCGTGCAGGACCTGCACGCCAACGATGCCATCGCCCGGCGACTGCGCGAGCTGGGCTTCGTCAAGGGCGAGGAAGTGCGCCTGGTGGCCAAGGGGCCGGTCGGCGGCGAGCCGCTGCTGGTGCAGGTCGGGTTCACCCGTTTCGCGCTGCGTATCAGTGAGGCCAAGCGGATCGTCATCGACACCGCCCGTCCGGAGTCCCGTGCATGAATGCTGCCGTCAACGCCGCCCCGCTGCGCATCGCGCTGGTCGGCAACCCCAACAGCGGCAAGACCGCGCTGTTCAACCAGCTGACCGGCAGCCGGCAGAAGGTCGCCAACTACACCGGCGTCACCGTCGAGCGCAAGGAAGGCCGCCTGCGTGCGCCGTCCGGCCGCGAGTTCGCCGTGCTCGACCTGCCCGGCGCCTACAGCCTGCAGCCGGCCAGCCTGGACGAGGCGATCACCCGCGACCTGTGCCGGGGCTTCTACCCGGGCGAGGCTGCACCGGATGTGCTGCTGTGCGTGATCGACGCCACCAACCTGCGCCTGCACCTGCGCTTCGCGCTGGAGCTGCGTGAGCTGGGCAAGCCGATGGTGATCGCGCTGAACATGGTCGATGCGGCCCAGCGCCGTGGCATCCGCATCGACGTGGCTGCGCTGGAACGCGAGATCGGCGTGCCGGTGGTGGAAACCGTAGCCGTGCGCAAGCAGGGCGCCAAAGCGCTGGTCGATCGCCTCGATGCGATGGTGCCGCACCTGGATGCGCCGCTGGCCGGCGTCGAGGGCGGCATCGATTACCACGCCAAGGTGCGCAGCATTCTTTCGGACGCCGTCACCATGCCGGCGCGCACCGCGAAGATCGATGACACGCTGGACCGCTGGCTGCTGCACCCGGTGTTCGGCCTGGTCACCCTGGTGGTGGTCATGTTCCTGATCTTCCAGGCGGTGTTCGCCTGGGCGACGCCGCTGATGGACGGCATCGAAGCCGGTTTCGGCTGGCTGGGCGAGTTCGTTGGCGGCGTGCTGCCGGAAGGCCCGCTGACCAGCCTGCTGACCGACGGCATCATCGCCGGCCTCGGTGGCGTGGTGGTGTTCCTGCCGCAGATCCTGATCCTGTTCGCCTTCATCCTTGCATTGGAGGAGTCGGGCTACCTGCCGCGCGCGGCCTTCCTGCTCGACCGCATGATGGCGGGCGCCGGCCTGTCGGGCCGTTCGTTCATCCCGCTGCTGTCCAGTTTCGCCTGTGCGGTGCCCGGCATCATGGCCACCCGCAGCATCCAGGACCCGCGTGATCGCCTGGCGACCATCCTGGTGGCGCCGCTGATGACCTGCTCGGCACGCCTGCCCGTGTATGCGCTGCTGATCGGCGCGTTCATCCCGGCCGGCAAGGTCGGCATCTTCAACCAGCAGGGCCTGGTGCTGTTCGGCCTGTACGTGGCCGGCATCCTCAGTGCGCTGGTGATGTCGTGGGTGATGAAGAAGTGGCGCCGCGACAAGAGCGAGCACCCGCTGATGCTGGAACTGCCGTCCTACCGCCTGCCGCACGTGCGCGATCTGGCCGTGGGCCTGTACGAGCGCGGCATGATCTTCCTGCGCCGGGTGGGCGGCATCATCCTGGCCCTGACCATCCTGCTGTGGGTGCTGCTGACCTTCCCGGGCGCCCCGGCCGACGCCACCATGCCGGCCATCGACTACAGCTATGCCGGCCAGATCGGCCATGCGATGACCGCGATCTTCGCGCCGCTGGGCTTCAACTGGCAGATCTGCATCGCGCTGATCCCGGGCCTGGCCGCGCGCGAAGTGGCGGTGTCCTCGCTGGCCACGGTCTACGCACTGTCGGCGGCGGACGATGATGCGGCCATCTCGGCGCTGTCGCCGGTGGTGGCTGATGGCTGGTCGCTGGCCACCGGCCTGGCGCTGATGGTGTGGTTCATCTACGCACCGATGTGCATTTCCACCCTGGCCACCATCAAGCGCGAAACCAATTCGTGGAAGACGATGGGCTTCTCGGCGCTGTACCTGTTCGCGGCAGCCTACGTGGCGGCGCTGATCACCTACCAGGTGACCGTGGCGCTGGGAGGCGGCTGATGGACGCCGGCCTGCTGGTCCAGTACCTCATCATCGCGGTGGCGGTGCTGGTCAGCGCGTGGGTGGTGCTGAAAAAGCAGTTCCCCGGCACGGCGCGCAAGCTGCGTGGCACGCTGGCGCTGGCCCTGCTCAAGCCCGGCCGCGCCGCCTGGATGCAGGCGCTGGGGCGTAAGGTCGCTCCGCCGGCCAGCGGCGGTGGCGGGGCGTGTGGTGGCTGTGACAGCTGCGGACCGACAAAGCGGTAGAGTCGAGCTTGCTCGACTGCGTTGGTTGGCGCCCATCCACGCATGGCGTGGATCTACTGGAACGTCATCCACGCATGGCGTGGATCTACTGGGATGTCATCCACGCATGGCGTGGATCTACTGGAACGTCATCCACGCATGGCGTGGATCTACTGGAATGTCATCCACGCATGGCGTGGATCTACGGGAATGTCATCCACGCATGGCGTGGATCTACACCTCTCTGCGGATGATCGCCCGGAAGCCTCCGTGCTGCGACAGCCGCCTCACTGATTCCCGGTTCCCATGGGCTGCCACGAAGCCCACGACATCGCCGAGGGCGCCCAGCAGCAGGCATTGCAGCTGGGCGCGATCGCCGGCGGCGAGCAGGTCATCAAGATCCTGCTGGATGAAGGCCCGGCGCAGGCCGGGGGTCTCTTCGATCCGCCAGTCGACATGTGGCGTGGGGATGGTGCTGCGATACCTGAACGCCGTTTCGAGATCGGTGGGCGTGAGGGCCTGCTCGAGCAGTTCCGGGAAATAGAGTCCGGCATTCACATAGAAGCCCCTGCTGGGTGTCGCGGCCTGGTGGTTGACGACCAGCGAGGCGCCTTCCAGCAGCCGGTAGCGGGTGGTGGTCGTCCCGGCAAAGCCTGTCTTCCGCGCACATTTGCTGAAGACTGTCGAAGATTTCATGGGCGCTGTCCTGGCCGGGAAGGTGCCGGACAGCGTTGAGGGGCAGGGCACTACCGTCAATTGGCGAATGCGACACGTGATTCATCCACGCAGGGCGTGGATCTACCGGACTGCCTGCCGGTAGCGCCGCTCAGTCCCTGACCAGCCCGCCATCGACCACCAGGTTCTGCCCGGTGACCGCACGTGCCCACGGGCTGGCGAAGAACAGCACCGCATCGGCGAACTCAGCCGGGGTGGTGACGCTGCGCAGCGGGGTGTTGGCGGCAATGTAGTCGAACACCGCTTCGGGCGTGGCGGCGCTGGCATCGGTGCTGCGCAGCAGACCGCCGGACAGCATGTTCACGGTGATGCCGTGCGGGCCCAGGTCGCCTGCCAGGGTGCGGGTCAGCGAAAGCAGGGCTGCCTTGGCCGCGGTGTAATCGTGGTACGGCACCACCGGGTTCTGGAACAGGTTGGTGCCGATGTTGATGATCCGCCCGAAGCGCTGCGCCTGCATGCCCGGCAGCGCGGCCTGCACACAGTTCAGTGCGCCGCGCACGCTGCCTTCGAACTGCGCCTGGAATGCCGGCCAGCCGATGTCAGCGGCCTTGTCGCGCGCATCCCCGTTGAACGAGAACGCGGCCAGTGCGTTGTTCACCACGGTGGTCACGCCCTGGCCGAAATGCGCCTGCGCCTGCTGCAGCAGGGCGGCGACCTGGTCGCGATCGGTGACGTCGGCCTGCAGGGCGACGGCCTGCCCGCCCAGTTCCCTTGCCAGCATGCGCGCCGGGGCCTCGCTGTGCTGGTAGTTGATGACCACGCGCGCGCCCTGTGCGGCGAATGCGCGGGCGATGTGCGTGCCCAGGCCGCGTCCTGCGCCGGTGACCAGGACCAGTTGTTCGCTGATCTGCATGATGGGAATGCGTTCCATTGCCTGAAAGGGCATGCAGCGTAGCAGTGATGGTGCTTGCCGGATCGACCGCGCTGCCGCTAGCCTGCGTGCATGAACCAGACTCCCCTTCGATTGCTCATCCATGGCGCTTCCGGGCGCATGGGCCAGGCCCTGCTGCGGCTGGCCGCCGAACATCCCGAAACCCTGCAGGTCGTGGCGGCGGTGACCGGCCGTGCGCCGGCGCAGCGCGTGATCGACGGCGTGCCGTACTTCGCCGCCAACGAACTGCCGGGCGCGCCGGAGTTCGACGTGGCCATCGATTTCAGCCTGCCCGAGGGTTTCGACCCGATGCTGGCGCTGTGCGTGGAGCGCGGTGCGGGCCTGGTGTCCGGCACCACCGGCATTTCCGCGGTGCAGCGGCAGGCACTGGAGGCCGCCGCAGGCGCGATCCCGCTGGTCTGGGCCTCGAACTTCAGCCTCGGCGTGGCCGTGCTGGACGAGCTGGTGGAACGCGCGGCACAGGCACTGGCCGGCTGGGACTGTGACGTGGTCGAGTCGCACCACACGCAGAAGAAGGATGCGCCGTCAGGCACGGCATTGACCTTGGGTGCGGCCGCGCAGCGGGGCGGGGCGGAGCCGCACTACGCCAGCCTGCGTGCGGGCGACATCGTCGGCGAGCACCTGGTGCAGTTCACCGGCCTGGGCGAGCGCATCGAGCTGGTGCACCGGGCCACCAACCGCGACATCTTCGCCCGCGGCGCGCTGTTTGCCGCCCGCCAGGTGCACGGCCGCGCGCCGGGCAGCTACCGGGTGCGGGACCTGCTGGAGTAAGGCGGTAGTGCCGGCCGCTGGCCGGCAATTCCCAGGTCGCCGGGCATCCCGTGGCAGCCGGCCAGCGGCCGGCACTACCGGGCGCGGGCGCTGCATACGCCGCCGGATTGAAATGAATACGCAATCGCCTGTTCATGAAGCGATATAACCGCTGGCGCGAGCGCCCCGGCAGCGCTACAATTCGCACTCGCCGAATCACGAAAGCCGGACCGGTCCCAGACCGTGCGTCCGCGCTTTTTTGCAACCGGATTTCCGTGAAGCGCAGGCGTGACTTCGGCAGCCCCCTCGGTAGCCAAAGTGAGATTTCCGTGACCCAAGCCGCAATCCTCGTCCTCGAAGACGGCACCGTATTCGAGGGCGAATCCGTAGGCGCGCCCGGCCTGTCCGTCGGTGAGGTGGTGTTCAACACCGCCATGACCGGTTACCAGGAAGTGTTGACCGACCCGTCCTACGCCCGGCAGATGGTCACGCTGACCTATCCGCATATCGGCAACACCGGCATGACCGACCAGGACAATGAAGCGTCCAAGGTGTGGTCGGCCGGCCTGATCGTGCGCGACGTGCCGCGCCGTCCCAGCAACTGGCGCAGCCAGGTGTCGCTGCAGGACTGGCTGATCCAGCGTGGCGTGGTCGCCATCGCCGGCATCGACACCCGCAAGCTGACCCGCATCCTGCGCGAGAAGGGCGCGCAGAACGGTGCGCTGATGGCGGGCGACATCGACGTGGAAAAGGCATTGGAAGCCGCCCGCAAGTTCCCGGGGCTGAAGGGCATGGATCTGGCCAAGGTCGTCACTACCGAGAAGACCTACACCTGGACCGAAGGCCAGTTGGACCTGGACGCCAACGCGTTCGTCAGCGTGCCGGCCAAGTTCAAGGTCGTGGCCTACGATTTCGGCGTGAAGACCAACATCCTGCGCATGCTGGCCGAGCGCGGCTGCGAAGTGACCGTGGTGCCGGCGCAGACCCCGGCCGCTGAAGTGCTGGCGCTGAAGCCGGACGGCGTGTTCCTGTCCAACGGCCCGGGTGACCCGGAACCGTGCGACTACGCCATCGAAGCGATCAAGACCTTCATCGATGTGAAGATCCCGACCTTCGGCATCTGCCTGGGCCACCAGCTGCTGGGCCTGGCCTCGGGCGCCAAGACCATGAAGATGGGCCACGGCCACCACGGTGCCAACCACCCGGTGCAGGACCTGGACAACGGCCGGGTGATGATCACCTCGCAGAACCACGGCTTCGCGGTTGATGAATCGACCCTGCCGGCGACCCTGCGCGTGACCCACCGTTCGCTGTTCGACGGCACCAACCAGGGCATCGCCCGCACCGACGTGCCGGCGTTCTCGTTCCAGGGTCACCCGGAAGCGTCGCCCGGCCCGACCGACGTCGGTCCGCTGTTCGACCGTTTCGTGGCCCTGATGGAACAGAGCAAGGCGTGATCAGTACGCCGCCGGCCCGCCGGTGGCGTCGCGATGGACCGTAAGCCGCCGCATCGCTGCTGCCCCTGGCGCGGCGCTGCGGATCAAGATTCCTGATCGACAGCGTGCGATCACCCCCCTTGTCACGCTGTACTGACTTAGAGAAGAAAATGCCCAAGCGCACTGACCTCAAGACCATCCTCATCATCGGTGCTGGCCCGATCGTCATCGGGCAGGCCTGCGAGTTCGACTACTCCGGCGCCCAGGCCTGCAAGGCCCTGCGTGACGAGGGTTACCGCGTGGTGCTGGTCAACAGCAACCCGGCCACCATCATGACCGACCCGGAGATGGCCGACGCCGTCTACATCGAGCCGATCAACTGGCAGACGGTCGAGAAGATCATCGCCAAGGAAAAGCCCGATGCCCTGCTGCCGACCATGGGTGGCCAGACCGCGCTGAACTGCGCGCTGGACCTGGCCGACAACGGCGTGCTGGAGAAGTACAACGTCGAACTGATCGGCGCCAAGCGCGAAGCGATCCGCATGGCTGAAGACCGCGAGCTGTTCCGCGTCGCCATGGGTGAAATCGGCCTGGAGTGCCCGACCGCCGCCGTCGCCCACACCCTGGACGAAGCGCTGGAAATCCAGACCCGCGTCGGCTACCCGACCATCATCCGCCCGAGCTTCACCCTGGGCGGCAGCGGTGGCGGCATCGCCTACAACCGCGAAGAACTGGTTGACATCGTCAGCCGCGGCCTGGAACTGTCGCCGACCACCGAAGTGCTGGTCGAAGAGTCGGTGCTGGGCTGGAAGGAGTTCGAGATGGAAGTGGTCCGCGATACCGCGGACAACTGCATCATCGTCTGCTCGATCGAGAATCTGGACCCGATGGGCGTGCACACCGGTGACTCGATCACCGTGGCCCCGGCGCAGACCTTGACCGACAAGGAATACCAGCGCCTGCGCGATGCCTCCATCGCCGTGCTGCGTAAGATCGGCGTCGACACCGGTGGCTCGAACGTGCAGTTCGGCATCAACCCGACCACTGGTCGCGTCGTCGTCATCGAAATGAACCCGCGCGTGTCGCGTTCCTCGGCGCTGGCCTCCAAGGCCACCGGCTTCCCGATCGCCAAGGTCGCCGCCAAGCTGGCCGTGGGCTACACCCTGGACGAACTGAAGAACGAGATCACCGGCGGCCTGACCCCGGCTTCGTTCGAGCCGTCCATCGACTACGTCGTCACCAAGATCCCGCGCTTCGCCTTCGAGAAGTTCCCGGCTGCCGACGCCCGCCTGACCACCCAGATGAAGTCGGTGGGCGAGGTGATGGCGATGGGTCGCACGTTCCAGGAGTCGATGCAGAAGGCCCTGCGTGGCCTGGAAACCGGCAAGGTCGGCTTCGACCCGACCGGCCTGGACCTGACCAGCGAAGACGACCTGCAGACCCTGCGCCGCGAACTGAAGGCCCCGGGCCCGGAGCGCCTGTTCTACGTGGCCGATGCGTTCCGCGCCGGCATGAGCGTGGAAGAAATCTACGCGCTGTCCTTCATCGACCACTGGTTCCTGGACCAGATCGAGGAAATCATCGCGGCCGAAGCTGAAGTCGCTGCCGGTGGCATCGATGCGCTGGATGCTGCGCGCCTGCGCAAGCTCAAGCGCGCCGGTTTCTCCGACGCCCGCCTGGCCCAGCTGACCGGCACCAACGAAGCGGCCATCCGCGCGCTGCGTCGTGCCCACAAGGTGCGCCCGGTCTACAAGCGCGTGGACTCCTGCGCCGGTGAATTCTCCACCGGCACCGCCTACCTGTACTCGACCTACGAGGACGAGTGCGAGGCCGCGCCGACCAACCGCGACAAGATCATGATCCTCGGCGGTGGTCCCAACCGCATCGGCCAGGGCATCGAGTTCGACTACTGCTGTGTGCACGCGGCACTGGCGCTGCGCGAGGATGGTTTTGAAACCATCATGGTCAACTGCAACCCGGAAACCGTGTCGACCGACTACGACACCTCCGACCGCCTGTACTTCGAGCCGCTGACCCTGGAAGACGTGCTGGAAATCGTCGAACTGGAACAGCCGAAGGGCGTGATCGTGCAGTACGGCGGCCAGACCCCGCTGAAGCTGGCGCGTGCGCTGGAAGCCAATGGCGTGCCGGTGATCGGCACCAGCCCGGATTCGATCGATCTGGCCGAAGACCGCGAGCGCTTCCAGCAGCTGGTCGATTCGCTGAAGCTGAAGCAGCCGCCGAACCGCATCGCCCGCAACGACCAGGAAGCCCTGCTGCTGGCCCGCGAGATCGGCTACCCGCTGGTGGTGCGCCCGAGCTACGTGCTGGGCGGCCGCGCGATGGAAATCGTCTACGGCGAATCCGACCTGGCCCGCTACGTGCGCGACGCGGTGAAGGTGTCCAACGATTCGCCGGTGCTGCTCGACCGCTTCCTGGACAACGCCGTGGAAGTGGACGTGGACATCATCGCCGACAAGGATGGCAACGTCCTGATCGGTGGCGTGATGGAGCACATCGAAGAAGCCGGCGTGCACTCGGGTGACTCGTCCTGCTCGCTGCCGCCGTACTCGCTGTCGGCCAAGACCCAGGCCGAGCTGCGCCGCCAGGTGGTGGAACTGGCCAAGGCCCTGAACGTGGTCGGCCTGATGAACACCCAGTTCGCGATCCAGACCAACGACGACGGTGATGACACCATCTATCTGCTGGAAGTGAACCCGCGCGCCTCGCGTACCGTGCCGTTCGTGTCCAAGGCCACCGGCATGGCGCTGGCCAAGATCGCCGCGCGCTGCATGGCCGGCAAGACCCTGGCCGAGCAGGGCGCGACCGAAGAGATCGTGCCGGACTACTACTCGGTGAAGGAAGCGATCTTCCCGTTCGCCAAGTTCCAGGGCGTCGACCCGATCCTCGGGCCGGAAATGCGTTCCACCGGCGAAGTGATGGGCGTCGGCCGCACCTTCAACGCCGCCTTCGCGCGTGCGCAGGAAGCGGGCGGCATCAAGGCCCCGCCGGTCGGCAAGGCCTTCGTCTCGGTGCGTGACCCGGACAAGAAGCGCGTGCTGCCGGTGGCCAAGGCCCTGCTGGCGCGTGGCTACAGCCTGGTTGCCACCCGTGGCACCGCCGCGTGGCTGCAGCAGCACGGCATGGACTGCGAGATCATCAACAAGGTGGTCGAAGGCCGTCCGCACATCGTCGACTCGATCAAGAACGGCGAGATCGTCTACATCGTCAACACGACCGAAGGCCGTGCCGCGATCAACGACTCGTTCTCGATCCGTCGCGAGGCGCTGCAGCACCGCGTCACCTACTCGACCACCATTGCCGGCGCCAAGGCGCTGGTGGATTCACTGGAATTCCGCGGCACCGGCCCCGTCTGGTCGCTGCAGGAGCTGCACAAGGAGTTGAATGCATGAGAGCCCCCATCACGATGAAGGGCGCGCAGAAGCTGCGCGACGAACTGGATCACCTGAAGTCGGTCAAGCGCCCGAAGGTGATCGCCGCGATCGCCGAAGCACGTGAACACGGCGACCTGAAGGAAAACGCCGAGTACCACGCCGCGCGCGAGGAACAGGGCTTCATCGAAGGCCGCATCAAGCAGCTGGAAGGTGAGCTGTCGCACGCCGAGATCATCGACGTGAGCAAGCTCAACGCCGGCTCCAAGGTGGTGTTCGGTGCCAGCGTAACCCTGGCCGACGTGGAAACCGACGAAGAGAAGAAGTACCAGATCGTCGGTGACCTGGAAGCGGACATCAAGCTGGGCCTGATTGCCATTTCCTCGCCGGTGGCCCGCGCGATGATCGGCAAGCTGGAAGGGGATTCGATCGTGATCGACGCCCCGGCCGGCCAGCGCGAGTACGAGATCGTCAGCGTCAGCTACGTGGCCTGACCGGGTGGCAACGGCGACCCTGTTGTTGCCGGCACGCAGCCGCTTTGCAGCGGCTGCATTGCCTGACGAGGTGGCGCGCGCCCTGGGCCGCGCCACCGCCGTGCAGCAGGAGGCGGGCGAACGCCCCCAGCTGCAGCGTCATTTCACCGTGGCCGCGCCGCAGTGGCCGGTCGCTGCATTGACCCGCCAGCGTGATGTCGGCGATGCCGCCGGTGCCTGCTGGCTGCGTGCCGATCCGGCCTGCATGGTCCCGGACATGCACGGTGCGCGGATGATGGGGCACGGCGAAACGCTGCGGCCGACCCTGGCCGACAGCCTGGCCCTGCTGCCGGTGCTGCAGCCGTTGTTTGCCGATGCGGGCTTCGTGCTGGATGCGCCGGACCCGGCGCGCTGGTACCTGCGCCTGCCCATCGATACCGAACTGCCGTCCTTCGACAGCCCCGACGAGGTGCTGGGCGATGACCTGTTCTCGCACCTGCCCGAAGGCGAGGCCGGCCGCCGCTGGCGTGCGCTGATGACCGAGGCGCAGGTACTGCTGCACAACCATTCCTGGAACCAGCAGCGCGCGGCCCAGGGCCAGCAGCCGATCAATTCCCTGTGGTTCTGGGGCGGCGGCGTGATGCCGGTGTCGGTGACCACCCCGCACGTGCAGGTGCGCAGCCGCGATGCCCTGCTGCAGGGCCTGGCACTGGCCGCCGGCGTATCGGTGGATGGCGACCAGTCCGTCGATGCCCTGGTCGACCTGCGCCAGCTGCGCTCGCTGCAGCAGCTGGGCAACGATGCCATCCGTCCGCTGCTGGTGGCACTGCAGCGCGGTGAGCTGCAGCGCCTGGTGCTGGATTTCGAGGACGGCCTGCAGTTCCAGCTGGACAAGCGCCAGCGCTGGCAGTTCTGGAAGAAGCCCCGCCAGTTGCACGACTGAGCGGGGCCATCCACGCATGGCGTGGATCTACTGGGGCCATCCACGCATGGCGT
>NZ_JACVTT010000009.1:0-76573 GCF_016624665.1 Stenotrophomonas sp. S39
GCGCTGGCTGCTGCCGCTTGCCGGGCAGGTGGCGGGGTGTCGTTCATCGGGCTTCCTTGTCGGCGGCGTCGCCGGCGGGGAACCGGCAGGCAGCGTTGTGCACAGCATCACCGTTGGCGATGACCCCGGCAAGCGTGCGCCGGGTGCCTGTTCAGGTCGCTGCCGGGGCAGTGAGCGCGGCGTGTGCGGCCGCCGCCATCTGGGCCACGGTGGGCCCTTCGCTGCGCACCACGCGGAGCAGTCCCAGCGCCTGAGCCTGTTCGGCCAGGCGCGCACTGGCGGCCAGCACGATGGCGTCGGTGCGCAGGCGCTGCTGCCAACCGGGGGACAACTGCTGCCATAACCGCTGCAGCGCTTCACCGCTGCTCACCGCCAGCAGCCACGGCGTGCCCGAATGGGCCAATCGCGACAGTTTTCGCCGCGGCATCACCAGTGGCAGCCGCTGGTAGACGTCGGCGCGAAGGATCCGCGCGCCGGCCGCCTCCAGCTGCGCGGCAATCAGGCCACGGCCGCCCGGCGCGGTCACCAGGCCGATGTCCATGCCGCGCACCTCGGCCAGCACCGGCAGGCCCAGCAGGCCTTCGCTGTCCATCCGCTGCGGTGCGTGCACCTCGCTGATGCCCTGTGCGTGCAGGGCGCGCGCGGTGCCTTCGCCCACGGTCAGCCACGGGCTGCGCTGGGCCGCAGGCAGGTGCTGCAGCGCCGCAGCGGCTTCGACCGCCGCCGGGCTGGTGAATACCACCCGTGCGCAGGCCAGTGCGCGGTTCAGCCGCTGTTCGACCGCCGGGCCCTGCAACCGCTGCAGCCGCCACGGCGACAACGCCACGGTCGCCCCGCCCAGCTTGGCCGCAGCCCGCCTCAGCCCGGCATGCTGCCCCTGCGGGCGCAGCGAGATCAGGGTCCAGCCAGTGGGTATCGTATGGTCGGCCATTGACGTCATTATGCGGGCCCTTCGTTGTCGTGGTTGCTGCTCGATGTCCGCTGATGCCCTGACCTCCTCGCTGGCCGCCCTGCAGGACGTGCTTGACTGCATGCCGGCGGTCCGTGCGATGCAGATCCGCCTGGACGGCTATGCCGACGGCGTGCTGCGCATCACCGCGCCGCTGGTGGCCAACGTCAACGACAAGGGCAACGCCTTCGGTGGCAGCCTGGCCTCGGTGCTCACCCTGTCCGGCTGGGCGCTGGTCAGCCTGCGCCTGCGCCTGGCCGGGCACGACGCCGAGGTCTACGTGGCCGACAGCAACCTGCGCTACCTGGCGCCGGTCTACGAAGACCTGCACGCTCACGCCGAAACCGCCGAAGCCAGCAGCTGGGACACCTTCCTGGCCACCTTCCGCCAGCGCGGCAAGGCCCGCATCAGCATCGTCGCCCGCCAGCCGGGGGCCGATGGCCGCTCTGCCGCCGAGCTGAGCGGTCGCTTCGTTGCCTTCGCCAAAGGGTAGGATGGCAGGCTGACGTCCTGGGGAAACCACCGATGCGCCGCCTGATCCAGATCCTGTTGTGCTCCCTGCTGCTGGTCAGCGCCGTGGCCAGTGCCGCTGCCGACGACCTCACCCGCAAGCAGCGCAAGCTGCTGGAAGAGACCCAGATCGCCTACGGCGCAACCATCCGCTGGGGCAGCATGGACGATGCCATTGCCTACCTGGACCCGGAGCTGCGCAAGGAAAAGCCGCCCACCGAGTTCGAGCTCAACCGCTACGCCCAGCTGCGCGTGTCCTCTTACCGCGAGCGCAGCAGCGCCTCGCTGGACGGCGGCCAGGTCGAGCGCCGGGTCGAAATCGGGGTGATCAACCAGAACACCCAGGCCGAGCGCACCGTGGTGGTGGTCGAGCGCTGGCGCTGGGATCCGGACGCCAAGCGCTGGTGGCAGGCCGCCGGTCTGCCGGACCTGTGGCAGGGGCAGTGACCGGCCCGCTGTGGCTTGTGCGACAATCGGCGCCCGCTTAATCGACCCGTGACCTGAGTGAATTACGAAGAGTTGCTGGCCTTCGCTGGCCGAAACCCGATGCTGTCCGCGGCCCTGGTCGGCCTGACCGTGGCCCTCATCGTCACCGAAATCCGCCGCCTGTTCCGGGGCTACAAGGGCATCAAGCCGGCCGAGCTGACCCACCTGATGAATGCCGGTGGCGCGGTCGTGGTTGATCTGTCGCCCAGCGGTGACTTCGAAAAGGGCCACATTGCCGGCAGCCGCAACGCCCAGGCCAGCGCCTTCGGCGCCGAGCACAAGCTGGTGGCCAACGCCAAGCAGAGCCCGGTGGTCCTGGTGTGCCGCAGCGGCAACGCTTCGGAAACCGCCGCCAAGGCGCTGAAGAAGGCCGGCTTTGAAAAGGTCTTCGTGCTGGAAGGCGGCATTCCCGCCTGGCAGCAGGCCGAATTGCCGCTGGTCAAGGGCCGCAACTGATTGCAGGGGATGGCGGAACTGGCCTTGTATGGGCCCGCCGCCGCCCCCATCGCTGTAGTTCGACCATCGTTTTAATCGCATTCATTGGAGTTACTGGAAATGTCCGAAGAGACCACCAACGGCGCCGTTGCGCCGGTCGATGCCGCCACCGGCCCCGCGTTCACCGTCGAGAAGATCTACGTCAAGGACGTTTCCTTCGAATCGCCGAATGCCCCGACCATCTTCAATGACCAGGTCCAGCCGGAACTGCAGCTCAACCTGAACCAGCAGGTGCAGCGCCTGGGCGAGAACGCCTTCGAAGTCGTGCTGGCCGTCACCCTGACCTGCCAGGCCGGTGAGCGCACCGCCTACGTGGCCGAAGTGAAGCAGGCCGGCGTGTTCGGCCTGGTCGGCCTGGACCCGCAGTCGATCGACGTGCTGCTCGGCACCCAGTGCCCGAACATCCTGTTCCCGTACGTGCGCCAGCTGGTCAGCGATCTGATCCAGGCCGGCGGCTTCCCGCCGTTCTTCCTGCAGCCGATCAACTTCGAAGGCCTGTACGCAGAAACCCTGCGCCAGCGCCAGGAGCAGGGCGACGCACCGTCGCTGGCTGACTCCGAGCCGGCCGGCAACGCCTGATCACCGCCGCGACGTCACGGATGAGCACTACCGCTGACAAGATCGCCGTGCTGGGCGCTGGTTCCTGGGGAACCGCGCTGGCCACCCTGCTTGCCCGGCACGGTCACCCGACCGTGCTGTGGGGGCGCGATGCCGCCGTGGTCGAAGCCATCGACCAGCGCCACGAGAACCCGCGCTACCTGCCGGGCATCCCGTTGCCGGACAGCCTGCGTGCGACCACCGACATGGCGGCCGCCCTGCAGGATGCCGCCTGGGTGCTGGTGGTGACGCCGTCGCACGCGTTCAACGAAACCGTGCGTGCGCTGGCACCGCTGCGTCCGGCCGGTGCCGGCGTGGCCTGGGCCACCAAGGGCTTTGAACCCGGTTCGGGCCGCTTCCTGCATGAAGTGGCGCGCGAGATCCTGGGTGACGACGTGCCGCTGGCCGTGGTCACCGGGCCCTCGTTCGCCAAGGAAGTGACCCTGGGCCTGCCCACCGCCATCACCGTGCACGGCGACGTGCCGGAGTTCGCACAGACCGTGGCCGAAGCCATGCATGGCCCGGCGTTCCGCGCCTACACGGGCGATGACATGGTCGGTGCCGAGCTGGGCGGCGCGATGAAGAACGTGCTGGCCGTGGCCACCGGCGTGGCCGATGGCATGCAGCTGGGCCTGAACGCCCGCGCCGGCCTCATCACCCGTGGCCTGAACGAGATGCTGCGGCTTGCCGCGGCCATCGGTGCCAAGCCGGAAACCCTGATGGGCCTGGCTGGCCTGGGCGACCTGGTGCTGACCTGCACCGGCGACCTGTCGCGCAACCGCCGCCTGGGCCTGGCCCTGGGCCGCGGGCAGACGCTGCAGGATGCCGTGCGCGAAATCGGCCAGGTGGTGGAATCGGTACAGACCGCCGACGAAGTGATGCGACAGGCGCGCCGCCATGGCATCGACCTGCCGATCTCCGACCGCGTGCGTGCCGTGCTGCACGGCGAACAGACGCCTGCAGAAGGCCTGCGCGCCCTGCTGGCGCGGGAACAGAAACCGGAATACCCGGACACTCTGTTCAAGTGAATCGAAAAGCCCCGGCCGCGCGCCGGGGTTTTTTCTGCGGGTTCAACCCGGCCGAATGCCGGCACCGCGTAGAATCCCTGCGTCGCAGCCCACACACCCAAGGACAGGGAATGCAGTCCCGCAACATTGGCCTCTCATGGATGATCGCGCTGCTCGCCGCGTGTTCGCAGGCGCCGGCACCGCAGGCCGGCAGCGAGCCCACGCCCGCCGCTGAAGCCGCAACCGATGTAGCCGCCGCCACCGCCACGGCGGTCGAACCCGAACCCTCCGTTGAAGACGGCGTCGACCCGTCGGTGTGGAACAACGAGGGCGAGCCGGAACAGGAAAGCCCCGGTGCGGAACTCACCTGCAAGGACAATCCGCTGGCCACCCAGTTCTTCACCCTGGTGGGCGGCAACACCGTGGATGACTGCGGGCGCAAGGACCCGAAGGTGCTGGCCGCATTCAACGCGCTGATGCAGAACACCGCCGCCGCCGAGGCCAGCAACAAGGAGATTCCCTCGCTGCGCGAACGCCTGCTGAGCGGCCCCAGCGGCCCCGGTGAGCTGGAGACGCTGCAGGGCGAGCCGTGGTGGTTCTACACCGCCTGCCAGGCCCACGATTGCCCGGGGACCGCGCTGGCGATGCTGTACTCGCCCGGGCAGTCGAAGATGGTCGGCCGCCTGACCGCGCGCTGCCGCGTGTGGTGGCTGGGCGAGCCCACGGCCGCACAGCGTGAGCTGATCGAGCAGCGGCGGCCGCTGGACGATGCTGCGTTGACGGAAGACAGCGCGCTCTGCGAGTGACGCAGCGGTGGCGCCGGGTCATGCCCGGCGCAACGCGGGTAGATCAGTCGTGCGGTTCCGTGCGCCACGCCATGCCGGGCGCAGGCCGCATGGCGGTCATGCCCGGCAGCAGGTCCGAGATCCCGGAAAGTTCAGGATGCTGGTGCACGACCCTTTGCATGGAAACGACGCGCGCCTGGGATGGATCGGCTTCGGTGCCATCGAGGAACGCCCAGGAGTGATCATCGGCATAGTGCGTCACGACCAGGACGGGACTGCCGTCCAGCACGGCCTGGCGGGTGATGCACGCTACGTTCGGGGCCTGATCGAATGTCCATTCCATCGTCGCGTTTTCCACGTGTATATCGCTCAACCGTCAAGCTGCTCAGCAAGCATTTCAGCCTGCTGCGCGTAGAAGCGGGCTGATACTTCGTTCTTCTGCGCTCTGAACACCGCACTCGCTGCGCGAGCGGCGCTGGCAGCGGTGGTGAAGGCATCGGCGCGATCCTGCCAGGGGTTGTCATCGTTGGATACCAGATCGCCGTCTTTCCAGCGGCCCAGCACAAAGCCGCCCTGATCGTCCCGGCGGGTATCGATGACGCCGATGACCGGCACCCCGTTTTTCAGTTCGCCGTAGAACGCCTCGCCCGCCACCGTCCCATCGCGACGGCGCAACACGCCCAGGCCGGTCGCTTTGCCGCCGGTACAGTCGCCGATCCAATAGGTCGGCCCCGAGGGCAGGGAGCGGGGCGCCTTGAAGCTGCATCCGCTCGCGGGGTCCTTTGCCCAGCCCGCGTCCGGCATTTCCTGGCTGGCGACCGAAGAGGCAAAGGCGAGCGCAAACAGGGCGCTGAGGAGGGCAGGTTTCATGTCAGATCTCCTTTCGACATTCAGCGGCAGGGGTCTTCATCGGGCGAAGCGTTGGGGTAAGGGCAGGGAAGGAAGCCGATGTTGCCCAGCTCGGCAAGATTGGTCTGCATGGGACCGCCGGGCACCTGCCATCGGCCATCTTCCTTGACCGCGCCAAGCTCGGCGTGCTGTTCGTGGTCGATCAGCCGGGCAAGGAAGGGGAACACCGTGCGCATGTCACTGCGCAGGGCCCACGCGGGAGGATCCACGATGCGATAGCGGTAGCGCACCACGCCGTCTTCGCCGCGGCTGATGCTGGTGATCTGCTTCCGGCCAAAACAGAGGTAGGGCGACGGCGGACTGCCAGGACCGATCGCTTCCAGCTGCAGATAGGGCGTGCCGGTTTCGGTAATGGAAATGCGTGCCTGCGGCGTCACGTTGGCACGGTTCACCACCGGTTCGCGTCGAATGAGGTCGGCGGCGATCAGGGCCTCAATGCCAGGGCTGGCGAGATGTTCCGCGCTTTGCTCGATCGGCCACTCGGGTGCCACCAGCACCGCGCATACCTTCGAGCCGTCCATCTGGGCGCGCAGATCAGCGGTGATGGATGCCGCGTCATCGCGGGTACCGCACGCAGCCAGTACGAGCGGCAACATCGCAGCGCACGCAGTGCGCATCATGGTGCGGCGAACAGGGTGCCTCATGGCGCAGTCTCTCCTTGCGAAATTCTATTTTCCCGCCGCAGGCGACCAAGGATTTGTGAGCTTCGTCGCAAATGCTTTGGCTGTCTTGTTGAATCTAGCATGTCAGGCTCGCGGCCACGGCAAGACCGGCTTCCACTGTGAGGTCTGCCCGCTGTGCAGCGCACCGCTCCGTCTGGAGTTCGGCATACTCGGCGAATGCTGCGCCCAACTGTCGGCATCTCATTCAAGCCGATGTCGCTTTGCGGCGAAGCTTGATTCCAGCGTTTCGGACGACCGCAAAGAAGGAGCGCAACGATGTGCCAGTGGAGCCCTGCCGTTGTCTCCCATTGGGATGGGCTGTTCGACGACGGCATCCGTATGCCGACTGCAGGCGACTTCAGTCTGGTGATCAACCCGCATCTCACCGCCGAGCGCCGCGCAATGGTGATGGTGAATCCGCATGGCAGCACGCGTGCGGCACTGTCTCCTTCCATTGCTTCGGCCCTGGGAATCGCGCCGGACAGTCTGCCGGTGTCACTGCAAGGTCTGCGCGAGGCGCTCGGTGCTGCAGGCGTCGCGATGCACGCGCCCGATGTCATCTACTACGTGGCCGCTGCGGGCGCATCCACGACGCAAGCCGGCACGTTGCCCGAGGTGCGCGTGCTGAGGCCTGACGATGCAGCGCAGTTCGATGGCTTCATGGCACAGGTGCCTGCAGACGACCAGGACGATGCGTCCGTGGAACTGGGGCACTGGGCGACCTTTGGTGCGTTCGTCGAATCGGAGTTGCTGGCGGTCTCCAGCCTCTACCCCTGGGGCGGCGTGGCAATCGCCGATATGGGCGTGCTGACCATGCCGAGAGCACGCGGCAAGGGCCTGGCAAGGTCGCTGGTGCGCGCGATGATTGAGTACGCCAGCGAGCGCGGACATGAAGCGCAGTACCGCTGCCAGTTCGACAACGTGGCTTCGAATGGGCTTGCAGAATCTTTGGGGCTGACGGCGTATGGAAAGTGGGAAGTCGCCCGCTCGCCATAGGGCTGCCGCGATCACAGCGCGGCCAACTGTCCGTTCGTCGCGGGAACGGCGCACCGCAGGCGAGAGCGAACTGCCCGGCTTCAACCAGGCCCGGGCAGGTCAATGCTGGCCGCGCGGAACATCTTCGAAACGCGCGCCGCGTAAGCACGTGCACTGGGCATTCGAATCTTCCTCAGGTAGGCGGTGATGTCAGACGATTCGTCACGCAGGACCAGGTATTCGACCAGGTGGCCGATGGGCATATGCAGGTTGGCCGCTTCATTGACGATATTGTCCGCACCGCCCTCTGCTTCAGAGAAGGCAACGAGCTTCTGCGCGATGTAGTTGAACGTCTGGAGGCGTTCGCTCGTGATCAGCTCACGCAATGCGATGGGCGTGGTACCGGCGTGCTCCAGCCAGCCTTCATGCAGGGCTACGATCACCTGCTCCACGGCAGCGTCATGGTCGAAGCGTTGGTGCTCGAGATGCGCGTCCAGCGCGAGTATGTAGTCGCGATAGACAGCAGAGGCGAGCAGATCCTTCAGCGTCATGGGACATGACCTTGGAAAAACTCCGGTTATAGCGAAACGGGTCGCCATGGGCAAAGCCCCCGCACTGTGGTTCGTGGATAATGCGCGCAACCGGGGCCCGTGGGTCCGTCTGACAGGGAGTCGGATCTTCGAGCCGTACTGCACGTAACCGGGCGCATCGTCACCCACGTTCACCCCGCAGCGGCGAGAATGCATCACCGGGCACGCGTTGATGCGTGCCATTCACTGCCCGCAGGATCGCGAAGATGTCCAACACTCCCTTTGGCGAATCGTCATGCGCTGCCGCCGCCAGTGGCTGCGTCGAAGTTCGCGGTGCGCGCGAGCACAATCTCAAGAACATCGATGTCTCCATTCCGCGAAACGCACTGGTGGTGTTCTCCGGCGTCTCCGGCTCCGGCAAGTCATCGCTGGCCTTCGGCACCGTGTATGCGGAAGCGCAGCGACGCTACTTCGAGTCCGTCGCGCCTTATGCGCGGCGCCTGATCGACCAGGCGGGCGTGCCCGACGTGGATGCCATCGACGGCCTGCCCCCGGCAGTGGCGCTGCAGCAGCAGCGCGGTGCCAGCAATGCGCGCTCATCGGTGGGCAGCGTGACCACGCTGTCCAGCCTGGTACGCATGATGTATTCGCGCGCCGGGTCCTACCCGGCCAACCAGCCCATGCTGTACGCCGAGGACTTTTCACCCAATACGCCGCAGGGCGCCTGCAGCACCTGCCACGGCCTTGGCCATGTGTATGAGGTGACCGAGGCGCTGATGGTGCCGGATCCTTCCCTCAGTATCCGTGAGCGGGCCATCGCTTCCTGGCCACCGGCCTGGCATGGCCAGAACCTGCGCGACATCCTGGTCACGCTGGGCTACGACATCGACGTGCCGTGGAAGACGCTGCCGAAGAAAGCCCGCGACTGGATCCTGTTCACCGAGGAGGCGCCGAGCGTGCCGGTCTATGCGGGCTTCACCCCCGCCGAGACCCGTGCCGCGCTCAAGCGCAAGCAGGAGCCCAGCTACATGGGCACCTACACCGGCGCGCGCCGCTACGTGCTGCACACGTTTGCCAATACCCAGAGCGCACTGATGCGCAAGCGCGTGTCCCGCTACATGGAGGGCAGGCTGTGCCCGGCCTGCGAGGGCAAGCGGCTGAAACCCGAGGCACTCTCGATCACCTTCGCGGGCGTGGATATCGGCGAGTTCATGCGGCTGCCGTTGGACCAACTGGCGGACCTGCTGCAGCCGGTTGCCGACGGTGATTTCAGTGCATACAGCACGCGTGCCCGCGCGGGCCGGAAGGCAGCGCTGTCGGAAGAGAAGCAGCTTGCGGCGCAGCGCCTCGCGGGCGGGGTGATGGCGCGCGTGCGCCAGCTGCGTGGCCTGGGCCTGGGTTACCTGTCACTGGATCGCGCGACGCCGACGCTGTCGGCCGGCGAACTGCAGCGCCTGCGGCTTGCCACGCAGTTGAGTTCGCTGCTGTTTGGTGTGCTGTACGTGCTCGATGAGCCATCGGCGGGCCTGCACCCGGCCGACAGCCAGGCGCTGTACGACGCGCTGGAGCGGCTGCGTGACGGTGGCAACTCGGTGTTCGTGGTCGAACACGATCTGGAGCTGATGCGTCGCGCGCAATGGCTGGTGGATGTGGGGCCGGAGGCGGGCGAGCACGGCGGGCGCGTCCTCTACAGCGGTGAGCCGGAAGGGTTGCGCCAGGTCGAGGATTCCCGGACGGCGCTGTATCTGTTCGACCGGGTGGCGGCGCCTGCCAGCCGGCAGCGCAGTGCCTCGAGCTGGCTGGAGCTGAAGGACATCCACCGGCACAACCTGAAGGGCGTGGACGCGCAGGTGCCGCTGGGCGTGCTGACCGCAGTGACCGGGATCTCCGGTTCGGGCAAGTCGAGCCTGATGGCGCAGGCGTTGCCTGAGCTGGTGCTGCTGCACCTGGGCCACGAGCCTGCAGAAGA
The DNA here is from genome assembly GCF_016624665.1 of Stenotrophomonas sp. S39. Taxonomy (NCBI): domain Bacteria; kingdom Pseudomonadati; phylum Pseudomonadota; class Gammaproteobacteria; order Lysobacterales; family Lysobacteraceae; genus Stenotrophomonas; species Stenotrophomonas sp. S39. Next base: position 9,875 of record NZ_JACVTT010000009.1, read on the forward strand.
CACTGCAGATGCGCCGCCGACCGATGGCCCCACGGTGATCGAGGCAACACGCGGCCGGCTGGCCGGAGACGTGGATGCCCTGCAACGTGTCGTGCAGGTGGACCAGAAGCCCATCGGCCGCACGCCGCGCTCCAACCTGGCGACCTACACCGGGCTGTTTGACCACGTGCGCAAGCTGTTCGCCGCGACGCCCACCGCGCGCCGCCGCCGCTTCGACGCCGGTCGCTTCTCGTTCAACGTGGCCAAGGGACGCTGCGAAACCTGCGAAGGCGAGGGTTTCGTCAGCGTCGAACTGCTGTTCATGCCCAGCGTCTACGCGCCGTGCCCTACCTGCCACGGGGCGCGCTACAACGAAGCCACGCTGAAGGTGCTGTGGAAGGACCGCAACATCGCCGAAGTCCTGCAGATGACGGTGGACGAGGCGCATGCGTTCTTCAGCGAGGAAGAGGCCATTGCGCGCCCGCTGCACCTGCTGCGGGACATCGGCCTGGGCTACCTGCGGCTGGGCCAGCCCGCCACCGAGCTCTCGGGTGGCGAAGCACAACGCATCAAGCTGGCTACCGAACTGCAGCGCAGCCAGCGCGGCCGCAGCCTGTACGTGCTGGATGAGCCCACCACGGGCCTGCACGCTTCGGACGCGGACCGGCTGATGGTCCAGCTGCAGCGCCTGGTGGATGCGGGAAACACGGTGGTGATGATCGAGCACGACATGCGCGCGGTCGCGCAGGCGGACTGGGTGATCGACGTCGGCCCGGGTGCCGGCGGGGCGGGCGGCACCATCGTGGCGAAAGGCACGCCGCACCAGGTCGCTCGGGCCAAGGGCAGCAGGACCGCACCCTTCCTTGCGAGCGAGCTGAAGCGAAGCGGCTGAGGCGAGGTCCGCGCGCTGGACGGCGCGCACCTCCACAGCGGTATGGCCATCGGCCAACAGTACATAACCACTGGGCATTTCTGCATTGGGGCGCGAGCGGGGTTAATGAATGTGCAATGTCTGGTGCGCCCGTCGTGGCGTGCAGACAGCGCTTCCCCCACTACCCGTACGCCCCACGATGACGACAGCTCGTTCCTCACTTCGCCCGCGATTGCTGGCGTTGGCGGTGTTGCTTGCCACCGCGTCCCCCGCACTTCATGCGCAGTCCACCACCGGCGCGATCGCCGGCCTGGCCCCTCCCTCCGCGCAGCGCATCTTCGTCCGCAGCGATACCGGCCTCACCCGCGAGGTGACAGTGGATGCGCGCGGCCGCTACACCATCGGCCAGCTGCCGCTGGGCCGCTATTCCGTGGAGGCGCGCGATGCCGACGGCAAGGTGCTGCAGACCCGCGAGGGCGTTGCGCTGACGGTGGGCACCAGCACTGAAGTGTCGTTCGGCGAGGTGACCCGCCTGGATGGCGTGCAGGTCAGCGCCGATCGCGCGGCCGCCGCAATCGACGTCAGCAGCGTGGATTCGCGCACGGTGATCACCGCCGAGCAGCTGCAGCGCCTGCCGCTGGGCCGCTCGGCCGAGGCCATCGCCCAGCTTGCACCAGGCGTGGTCGGCAACGGTGGCAACGGCAGTTACGCCGGCCCGACTGGTGCGCAGCTGGTCAGCTTCGGCGGTTCGTCGGCGGCCGAGAACGCGTACTACATCAACGGCTTCAACAGCACCGATCCGCTGCGCGGCCTGGGCGGCCTGACGCTGCCCTATGGCAGCATCGACCAGCAGGAAATCTACACCGGCGGCTACAGCGCCAAGTACGGCCGCTCCGATGGTGGCGTCATCAATGCCGTCGGCAAGCGCGGCACCAATGACTGGCACTTCGGTGGACAGTTCACCTGGGAACCTGCCTCCACGCGCTCTGACAAGGACGACGTGCGCTATCCCGGCAACGGTGCGCTGTATTCGCCGGAGAGCAAGGACCGCGAGTGGGTGACCACCCAGAGCATCTACGCCGGCGGCCCGCTGATCGAAGACACGCTGTTCTTCTTCGGCTCCTACGAACTGGAGCGCCGCGAAGGCACCGACGTCAAGAACGTCGAGGCGACCAACTCCTACTCGAAGTATGAGTACAACCGTCCGCGCTGGTACGCCAAGCTGGACTGGAACATCACCGACAACCACCTGCTGGAACTGACCGGCGCCTCCAGCCGCAACGTGTTCCGCGGCGACATCTTCGCCTACGACTACGACACGCTGACCCGTGGCGCGCAGCGCGGCAAGGAAGACACCACCAAGACCGGCGGCGACCTGTGGACGGCCAAGTACACCGGCTACCTGACCGACCGCCTCACCGTGAGCGCGCAGTACGGCGAGATGAAGACCGATGACTACATCGGCAATCCCGCCTATGACGGCGGCCTGACCTACATCAACAGCGCCAACCTGCAGAACCCGGCGCTCAACGGTGGCACGCCGATCACCAACGCGCAGACCACCTCGCTGCTGGTCGACCCCGCGCGCGGCAACCGCAGCAACAACCTGCGCCTGGATGCGAACTATGTGCTGGGCGACCACAGCATCACCGTGGGCATCGACAACCAGAACGCCCGCGCGCTCAACCGTGGCTCGGTGGCATCGGCCGATGGCTACTACTGGATCTATGGCCAGTCGAACCCGAACGTGCCGATCAACACCGGCCTGGGCGTGCCGGCCACCGGTGGCATCCGCAATGGCCAGGACGGCTACTACGTGCGCCAGTACATCTACAGTGCACTGGCCTCGGTGCGCGCCTCGCAGCGTGCGCAGTACATCGAGGACAACTGGCAGGTGACCGACCGCCTGCTGCTGAACCTGGGCCTGCGCCTGGACCAGTTCACCAACTACAACCGCGACGGCGACGCGTACATCAAGCAGACCAGCGGGCAGTGGGCGCCGCGGCTGGGCTTCAGCTGGGATGTCGGCGGCGACGGCCGCTTCAAGGTGTTCGGCAACGTGGGCCGCTACTACCTCGCACTGCCGCTGAACCCGGCGTTCAACGCGGCCGGTGCAACGCTGGCGACGTCCACCTACTACACCTACGGCGGCATCGACAGCAACGGCTACCCGACCGACCTCACCCAGTTCTCCGATGCGGTGTCGTCCAACAACAACTACGGTCTGCTGCCGGACGCGAAGACGGTGGCCACCTCAGGAATCAAGCCGTCCTTCCAGGATGAATTCATCCTCGGCTTCACCAAGGCACTGGGGCAGGACTGGGTGTACGGCGCGAAGGCGACCTACCGCGTGCTGCGCAGTGGCGTGGACGACTACTGCGATATCGATGCGGTACTCGGCAAGGCCAGCAGCCTTGGCTACAACGTCACCAAGGACAGCAATCCGGTCAGCTGCTGGCTGATCAACCCGGGCCGTGCCAACACCTTCAACCTGGTCGACACCAGCGGCAATTACGTGAGCGTGCCGCTGACCAATGCCGAGATGGGCTTCCCGAAGTTCAAGCGCAACTACTACGCGGTGAACCTGTCGCTGGAACACCCGTTCGATGGCCGCTGGTATGGCCGCGCCGACTACACCTGGTCGCGCAGCTACGGCACCACCGAAGGCCAGCTGCTGTCGGGCATCGGCCAGACCGCGGTGTCGACCACGCAGGCCTGGGACTACGCCCAGCTGATGGAGCACACCAACGGACCGCAGAGCAACGACCACACCCACCAGTTCAAGCTGCATGGCTACTACCAGCTGACGCCGGAATGGCTGCTCTCGGCCAACGTGCGGGTGATTTCGGGTACGCCGTTCAGCGCGCTGGGTTCCTATGGCCCGGACTTCGAGGATCCTTCCGGCTACGGCATCGCCTACCACTTCTACAACGGCCAGCCGGCGCCTCCGGGCAGCCAGGGGCGGCTGCCGTGGCTGAAGCAGCTGGACCTGGGCGTGTCCTATCGCCCGGCCGCGGCCGATGGCCGGCTGGGCTTCAACCTGGATGTGTTCAATGTGTTCAACAGCCAGGTGGCGCTGTGGAAGTCGCCGTACTCCGAGCTGGACCCGGGGCAGCCGGACCCGCTGTACGGGGCGGCGACAGTGCGGCAGGCGCCGCGCTCGCTGCGGGTGAGCGTGAGCTACGACTACTGAGGGAGAAATGCGTCTGGGTAGGGGAGGGAGCCCCTGCCCGAACGCGAACGGAGAGATCGGGTGCAGGCCCTGTGCGGACATGGCACCATCCGACGAACGGCAGGCACGATCCTGGTGCGTGGTGAACGCAGCCATCTGCCCATCTTCGAGTGGAAGGAACCCCGGTGCGCGAGAGAGTCATCCGCTTCAATGAAGCCCAGGCACAGCGATTCTGTACCCGGTTGTGGCTTGAGCTGACCGTGGCAGGCCGAAGTCTCTGGTCGGACCCAGGCCTTTCCCCGGCAACGCAGCTCAACGGCCTGAAATGGGTGAATGAGATCCAGCACCGCGTCTGGGGCGCGTATTCCTGCCCTGGCGAGGGAAAGCTGTCCGTCCTGCTTGACCAGATCGTCGCAGCCTGTGAGCAGGCCCCCGAACTGGGAGCGGCGCTGCGGAGTGCACTGGATCGGGCGGTGGACGCTTCGGAAGACGTCAATGATGCCCCGCATCCATAAGTCGACCGTACTCCGGCTGAGCATTGCAGGCGCCATCCTTCTGGCCGGCGTGGTCGCCTATCCGCTCGCTTGGGACAGCTGGCAGTCCCAACGTCTCCAGGAGCGCGAATTCGTCGCTGCGGATGACCTCGACCAGCAGGCCATCGTGAGGGCGCTGCTGATCCGGGAACGGGACCGCGCCTGTCCCACTGCGGCGACCTGCCCGCCCCCCCTCATCCACTTTGACCGGCGCGCCGCAACGCTTCGGCCCATCGGTGCGCCCGGTGCATGGGCGGCGTACGAGATCCGGACCCTGGCGCCGGAGGAGGCTTTGCGGGACAACGGCGATGCGCCACTTCCGCCGCCGCTGGACGAACTGCTGCGGCGGCTGGTGCAGCGCACGGAGGTCAATGCAGACCCGGCATTGCTGGGCATTGTCTATGTGACCGAGCCCGCGCGCCTGCCTGCGCTGGGTACGCCCCGCGCGTGCGATGGACCGAGGCTCCCCATGCTGCTGAGGATCAGCAGGGCGGCCGTGCAGGCCTCTCAGGGGGTGGCACTGGCGCTTGTGGTGCCGACCTACTGTGATCGAAGTGGGAACACGTGGGTGGCGAGGCTGCAGCGAACTGGTACGCAGTGGCAGGTTGTCGAGTAGCCCAGCTCTACCGTGGTCGGACGTCCCGTGTAGAGCCGAGCCCATGCTCGGCTGCGATAAGTCGGATGCAATGCAGCCGAGCGTGGGCTCGGCTCTACCGTCATCAACGCCCGGCCAGCTCCTCGCGCACGATCTGTGCGCCGGCACTGAGCGCCCGCAGCTTGCCGCGTGCCACCTCACGCGACAACGGCGCCATGCCGCAGTTCGTGCACGGGTAGAGCTTGTCGGCATCGACGAACTGCAGCGCCTTGCGCAGGGTGTTGGCCACTTCTTCCGGCGTTTCCACCGTGCTGGACGCCACGTCGATGGCACCCACCATCACCTTCTTGCCGCGCACCAGCTCGATCAGGTCGATGGGCACGTGCGAGTTGTGGCATTCCAGCGAGATGAGGTCGATGCTGGACTGCTGAAGCTTCGGGAACGACTCTTCGTACTGGCGCCATTCCGAGCCCAGCGTCTGCTTCCAGTCGGTATTGGCCTTGATGCCATAGCCGTAGCAGATGTGCACGGCGGTCTCGCACTTCAGCCCTTCGATCGCGCGCTCCAGGGTCGCCACGCCCCAGTCGTTCACCTCGTCGAAGAACACGTTGAAGGCGGGTTCGTCGAACTGGATGATGTCCACGCCAGCAGCCTCCAGCTCCTTCGCTTCCTCGTTGAGGATCTTCGCGAATTCCCAGGCCAGTTTTTCGCGGCTCTTGTAGTGCGCGTCGTACAGCGTGTCGATCATGGTCATCGGGCCGGGCAGCGCCCACTTGATCGGCTGTGCGGTCTGCCGCCGCAGGAACTTCGCATCCTCGACGAATACGGATTTCGGACGGCTGACCGCACCGACCACGGTCGGCACGCTGGCGTCGTAGCGGTTGCGGATGCGCACGGTCTCGCGCTTGTCGAAGTCGACGCCGTCGAGGTGTTCGATGAAGGTGGTGACGAAATGCTGCCGTGTCTGCTCGCCGTCGCTGACGATGTCGATGCCGGCGTGCTGCTGTTCCTGCAGGGACAGGCGCAGCGCGTCGTGCTTGCCTTCGGTCAGTGCGTCATCCTGCAGCTTCCAGGGCGACCAGAGCTTTTCGGGCTCGGCGAGCCAGGAGGGCTTGGGCAGGCTGCCGGCGGTGGAGGTGGGCAGTAGTTTCTTCATCGTGTATGGGGTCTTTGTCCTGGGGGAGGGAGATGCGATGGATCAGCGGGCAGCCCACTGCTCAAGCACGGCGCGGTAGGGCTTGATGAAGTGCTCTTCGGTGAACCTGCCCTGCTTGACTGCCAGCTGGCTGCGCTCTTCGCGGTCGTAGACGATGCGGGTGGACGAGTAGTCCTGGTGCTTCAGGCTGGGCTGGTAGACCTTGCCGGCCACCGAATTGGCGTTGTAGATCTCCGGGCGGTAGATCTTCTGGAACGCTTCCATGGTGCTGATGGTGCCGATCAGTTCCAGGTTCGAGTAATCGCCCAGCAGGTCGCCCTGGAAATAGAACGCCAGCGGCGCGACGCTGCCCGGCGGCATGAAGTAGCGCACCTGCAGGCCCATCTTGTCGAAGTACTGGTCGGTGGGCGAGAACTCGCCCTGGCGGTACTCCACGCCCAGGATGGGATGGTGGTTCTCGGTGCGGTGGTAGGTCTTGCTGCTGGACACGCTGATGCAGATCACCGGTGCCTTGCTGAAGTTGGCGCGGTAGGCGTCGGACTCCAGGAAGTGCTTGAACAGCTTGCCGTGCAGATCGCCGAAGCCTTCGGGAATGCCGAACGTCGCCTTGCCCTCGTTGCTGGCCGGCAGCACGACGCTGAAATCGTAGTCGCGCACGTAGGACGAGAAATTGTTGCCGACGATGCCGTCGGTGCGCGTGCCGGTGTGCGTGTCGACGATGGTCGGGCGCAGCACTTCGATCAGCGGGAACGGATCGCTGCCTTCATCGCCATCGACGTGCATCTCCACCGAGATGATGTCCAGCTCGACCGCGTAGCGATCCGCGCTGGGGTTGTCCCAGTGCGCCAGATCGTTGAAGCGGTTGTTGATCATGCCGATCGTGTTGCGCAGGTTTTCCTGGCGCGAGGCGCCGCGGGCCAGGTTGGCGAAGTTGGTGGTGATGCGCGTGCCGTCGGCCGGCTGGTAATCCTCGTTGAAGGGGATGCGGGTGATGCGGAAGGTGAAGGCGTCGGTAGTCATGGGCGGCGTTCCGGTTACTTAGAGGGCGTCAGCGGTTTCGGCGGGCACGGGCGCTGGGCGGTGGGACAGCGCCAGCAGGGGCAGGGCCCGCTGCACGGCCAGGTGCGCCCGCTGCAGCAGGGCCTCGTCGTGCACGCGGCCGTCGGCGAAATCCTTGTCGGTGGCGTAGACGCCCAGCGGCAGGGTGCGTGCCTGGAAGAAGCTGAAGAGCGGCCGCAGCTGGTGGTCGATCATCAGCGCGTGGCGCTCGCTGCCGCCGGTGGCGGCCAGCAGGGTGGGGGTGTCGACCAGCGCGTCCTGGTGGATGAAATCGAAGAAGTGCTTGAACAGGCCGGTGTACGAACCGCGGTAGACCGGCGTGGCGACCACCAGCACGTCGGCCTGCTCGACCGTGGCCAGGGCCTGCTCGGCGGCGGCGGGAAGCTGCGAGCGCCACAGGGCACCGGCCAGCTGCGGGGCCAGGTCACCCAGTTCGACCAGGTGCGGTTCGCTGGGCACGTGCCCGCCGATCAGGTCCAGCAGGTGTTCGCACAGGGTGGCGGCGCGCGAGGGGCGCTGCAGGCCACCGGAGACGGCGACGATACGGAGGGGGCGGTGGGGAGAAAGCATGACCCGATGCTAGTCAGCCCTTTCCATGACGTAAAATGGTTTTACTTCACACATCCATGAGCGGGGCTCATCGAAATGCTGGAACGAATCCACCTGAGCATCGTCCAGCAGGTCGAACTGCAGGGCTCGCTGACCGCCGCCGCCGGCGTGCTGAACCTGACCCAGTCGGCGCTGAGCCACAGCATGAAGAAGCTGGAGCAGCAGCTGGGCACCGATGTCTGGCTGCGCGAGGGCCGCAGCCTGCGCCTGACCCAGGCCGGCCAGTACCTGCTGGCGGTGGCCAACCGGGTGCTGCCGCAGCTGGACCTGGCCGAGGAACGGCTGGGCCAGTTCGCCCAGGGCGAGCGCGGTTCGCTGCGCATCGGCATGGAATGCCACCCCTGCTACCAGTGGCTGCTGAAGATCGTCTCGCCGTACCTGGCATCGTGGCCGGACGTGGATGTGGACGTGAAGCAGAAGTTCCAGTTCGGTGGCATCGGTGCCCTGTTCGGCTACGAGATCGACCTGCTGGTGACCCCCGACCCGCTGTTGAAGCCGGGCCTGACGTTCGTGCCCGTGTTCGACTACGAACAGGTGCTGGTGGTGGCCAAGGACCATGCGCTGGCCAAGGTGGAGTACGTGAAGCCGCGGCAACTGACCCAGGAAGTGCTGATCAGCTACCCGGTGCCGTTCGAGCGCCTGGACATCTACAACCAGTTCCTGCTGCCGGCCGGGGTCACCCCGCGCCGCCACAAGGCCATCGAAACCACCGACATCATGATGCAGATGGTGGCCAGCGGCCGCGGCGTGGCCGCCATGCCGCGCTGGCTGGTGGAGGAGTACGCGGCGCGCATGGACGTGGTGCCGGTGCGCCTGGGTGCCAAGGGCATCCCCAAGCAGATCTACCTGGGCGCGCGCGAGGCGGACACCGGCATCGACTACCTGCAGGCCTTCGTTGAACTGGCACGGGGCAGCTCGATCGCCGGCCCGCTGCGCGGGGCCAAGTGATGCCTGCAGCCACCACGCAGGCTGCACGCGCCTTCATCGATGCCTGTTCGCTGGAGGTGAGTGCGAAGGCCATGCCCGCGTTGCACGCCGAAGCAGCCCGCATCGCACCCGGCACGACCATTTCCATTCCTTACCTGGCCAGCGAGGACGACGACGCGCGGATTGCTGCCGCGCGCCGCGTGCGCGAGCTGGGGCTGCAGCCGATGCCGCACCTGTCGGCACGCCGCATCGGGTCGCTGGCGCTGCTCGAGCGGTTCATCGCGCGTGCGGTGGGCGAGGCCGGTGTCGAACAGTGCCTGCTGGTTGCCGGTGATCTGGCCACGCCCGCCGGCCCGTTTGCCGACAGTGCGTCCCTCATCGACACCGACCTGCTGGAACGCGCAGGCATCAAGGTGGTTGCCGTCGGCGGGCACCCGGAAGGCCATCCGGTGATGGGCGATGACGAGCGCTGGCAGGTGCTGGAGCGCAAGTGCCAGGCCATCGCAGCACGTGGCATGGCGCCGAAGATCATCACCCAGTTCGCCTTCGATGCCGACATCGTGCTGGCCTGGCTGGATGCGCTGCGCGCGCGTGGCATCGGCCACCCGGTGCTGGTGGGTGTGCCCGGGCCGGCCAGCGTCAGCCGCTTGCTGCGCTATGCGGCGATGTGCGGCGTGGGTGCCAGCGCATCGATGCTGGCGCGGTATGGCATCTCGATCGGCCGGCTGCTGGGTACCGCCGGTCCGGATGTGTTCGTGGATCGCCTGGTGGGAGGCCTGACCGAAGCGCATGGGCAGGTCAGCCCGCATCTGTTCCCGTTTGGTGGCATCGCGCCGTCGCTGGACTGGGTGGCGCAGTACCGCGTGCGCGTGGGTGCTGGGCGGCGTTGACCTTTGGACCGCCTCGCTCATCAGCTACAGGTTGGGATAGATCACTGTCCACTGGATGATGCTCAGGTTGATCAGACCGTGCACAACCGCCCGTTGCCACGTGTCCAGCGAAAATGTGTAGATGCACGCGCAGATGATGATTGAGAACAGGAAGGCCAGAATCCTCGCATCGGGGTGGACCCATGCGAAGAGAAGGCTGACAGCAACCGACGCAACGATCCTGCCAAGGTAGTGCGCAGCGCCGGTGAGAAGGAGGTGTCGTACCACTTTCTCTTCGAACAGCGGAGCCGCAACACAGCTCGTAAACACGCCCAGCAGGTAGTAAGCGAGTGGAATCTGATCCCAGGTCAGGAACTGCGAAGTATTGCGGCTGGGGTACCCGATAAAAGCAATCCACAGCGCGCCACCGAGCATGCCAAGCAGCACGACAAGTACTGACGTCCTTGCGGTCCAGCGTGCCCTTGGCTCGTTCGGGAACATCCATAAGCACACGAGAAAAGCAGCCAATTCCGTCAGTGCTTTTGAGCCGAATACGTCGAGCGCCTCGAGGACGAAATGGCCCAGGCCCACTGCAAGGGTCGCCATCCCCGCGGCGAAAACCCTGTTCTCAGGCTTATCTGCGGGTCTCCACGTCAAGGCTTGGAGGAAGGTCATGCCGATTTCTCGTTGAAGACGTTGACCCATGATGTGCCAACGCTCACCGTGCCTGCCTAAGCTGGACGCTTGGCGGCTGCACGGTGATAAACGAGCAACACGAAACCCACACCGGGAAATCCAACAATGGCTGCTTGAGCCGCTTCCCGCTAGATCGACCACCGATACATCAAGAGCAAGCGTTTCATCGCTTGCCCCGTCCGCGAACCTACTTGCCTGCGTGCTGGGCTTGGGTCATTTCAACGCCCTTTTCCGCACCGCGGCTCTGCGCGAAATCGGGGAAGGTCTTCTCGATCGAATCCTTGTCCGGCAGCACGTAGAACACGCCGCCCTTCTCGAACGTCGACTGCACGACCTGCTCATAGAAACCGGGGCTGACATTGATGCAGCCATGGGTCACGCGATTGTCGTCCGGCGTCGGCGTTGCCAGCCGCTCGGCACGCTTTTCCTTCGGGGTACCCGGCGGCAGCGGGTGCATCGAGACGGCGGAATCGTAGTCCACCCACAGCACGCGGCCGGCGTCGTCGGACGGGCCGTAACCACCAATGAAGCGGCCTGCAGGGGTCGTGCGGTCGTGGCCGGGAATCGCGCTCAGCGCGACCTTGGCCACGTTCGGGGCGGAGTGATCGCCCTTGGCCGAACCAAACAGTGCGGGCGCAGCGCCGCGCAGTTTGCCGTCGCTGCCGAAGACCAGCACCTGTGCGGCGGCCTTGTCCATGATCGCGAACGGATAGCCCTGGCTGTCCTTGCTGGCGACCACCCAGCCGGCGAGTTCGATCACCGTCTCGGACACCTCCTGTCCTTCCGGCAGCTCATCGACGGCAGCCGTGGGTTGCGTAGCGGCATCCTTGGCGCCCTTGGCGCTGGCCACGCCGGTACCGGCCAGAGCCAGCGCAAGGGTCAGCGCGACGCAGGCGGTGCGGATTGCGGGGGATGTGTACGTACGGATGGCGCGATTCCTCGAATGAATACGGTGACTCAAGGGAACCAGTGGCCGGGGGAGACCACTGGTTCCCGGTTCAGCTTAGCCGCGCGGGGTGCGGCGGGGAGCGGATTCGAGCTGCTGCACGCGACCTTCGATCTGGTCCAGGCGCTGGTTGGCCTGCTGGGCGGACTGGTTGGCGGACTCGGCGCTCTGCGCCGCGCCCTGGACCTTCACGTCAAGCGCGTCGAGGCGCGTGTTGACCTTCGCGAAGTCTTCTTTGTAGCTGGCGCACGCGCCGAGGCTGAGGGCAAGGATTGCCACGCCGAGGGGACGAGCGATCTTCAGGTGCTGCGTGGAAAGGGTCATTGCATTCCCTCCTTCGTCTGGGGAGTCTGGAATATAGCGGGCTTTTTGTTAGTTCCATGAATGCCTTTTCAGCTGCAGTTTGCGGACGTGCAGACACTGTGAAGAGCGCGCAGTCATGTTCGATTTGCCGCGAATTCAGCTGTCTGCGATGCACATGTGCTAACGCCGATGACGCCTGAATGAGTGGAGTGTTCGCTGCGCGATGCCATCGCATGGCGCAGATGCATCGCCACGTGCGTGCTGCGCAGCCGTTGTGCATTTGTGGCGAGCAGAGGCCGCTGATAGCCTGATCAACTGCACATCCTGTTGCTGCATCAATCAACGCGTCGAACGTATCGCCAGCACACTGCCAGTGCGATCAGGAATGTCATCGGCAGCGACCACGCAATCCAGGTTGACAGCTGCCGGAACAGTGCCGGTCCGTGCAGGATGCGATCGTAGTACGAGGCGTCGAGCAGCACGAACCCATGCGGCAGGAACACGGTGATGATCGGCGTAGGCACCGGCGCTGCCAGCAGGGCGAACACGAAGGCCAGCAGCACGACGACAGCGGCCGAGCGGATGCCCCTGCGACGCAGGGCGCGAAGCGCGATATGGAGCGCAAGCGCAAACGGTGAAGCGAGTGCTGCCCAGAGCAGCAGCACACCGGCAAAGGCGAGGATGTGCGGCATGCCTGCTCCCAGGTGGTGTGACCGATCAGCGGGGTGGCGGTGCGACGGGGCAGGCGACAGTGGCTTCAAGCCGGTAATCGCCGGGGAAATCCGCAGGCAGCGGCCGTCCCGACAGATAGCCTTGGACAGGCGTGATGGCGCCTGTTTTACCCGCGCCACCCTTGTCGGTGAAGTCATCGGTCACGTCGATGATCGACTGGTCACCGCGGACCAGTTGCAGCGTTGCCGCGTCGTTCGGCACGGCGGCCAGGTAGTACCGTCCTACGATCAGTTTCGGAGCGCAGCAGTCGACGGAGTAGGCCAGGCGGGATGCCTTCGGCGTGCTGCCCTTGAGGGTGCTGACCACGTTGATGCGCCCATTCAAAGTGCTGTACCACGGTCGCCCGTCGGTAACCTCGAGCGACATGAGCCGGAACACGTAAACGTTGCTGGCGCCGCGCAGGTTGTCCATGAAAGTGGGCGCGTCCGGCGGCGGACAGGCCAGCGCCGCCATGGGGGCGGTAGCCAGCGACAACAGGAGTGCCAGCCTTGCTGATGGGAACGCCACGTTGCCTCTCATCCTTGATGAACCTGCACGAGGCGCAGCGTAGCGTGGCCGGTGGCGGCGGTACAGCAGCCGGCCCGTTTCCACTCGCCTGCTAGACTGTCCGCCCCCTGCCTCATGGATGGATGCATGGCTGTCCAGCGCCTCAAGCCCCTGCCAAAGAAGGACATTGCAGCGTTGCGTGCGCGCTGGACCCCGGACCTCGTGCCGAACCTGTCCCATCCACGGCGCAAGCATGACTGGCGCGACAAGACCATCAGCAACCGCCACTGGGAACCGTCGCCGTTCGGCACAACGGCCGATGGCCGGCTCGACTATCGCGGGTTTCCTTATCCGGTTCCGCATTACCAGAACCTGCAGTCCGTGGATCTTTCCCATGCCCAGGAGAGCGGCGGGGCGACCTTCCTGACCTACGCCGTCATGCAGGACTGCGATTTCACCGGTGCAGCGCTGGGGAACGTTTCGGAAACGCTCATCCGTTGCTGCTTCAATCGGTCCGAGTTCATCCATGTCACACTCGGCGGCACGTTCGATGGGTGCAGCTTCGTGCAGGCAAAGCTGCGCAAGTGTGGGTCAACGGCCACCTTCACTGATTGCGATTTCCGCGATGCCAACCTGTCAGGCACGGATTTCTCGCGAGCGCGCTTCGTGCGCTGCATCTTCGATGGCGCCAGCTTCAAGGGCTGCGACCTGCACAAGGCGGTGTTCGTCGGGTGCCGGCCCAGCGAGGAGCAGCTGGCCGCCTGCTACGAGAACGGGGGCATCCGCTTCGAGGATGACACTGGCCAGCAGGTAAGCGTGGAGACGCCACCGGCAGCGGAAGATCCGGTGATCGAGGCGTGGGACCGGCTTGCGCAGCGGCTGGCGGGCCAATCCTAGGCATCGCCGTCTGGGCATTGCTGCCTGCGCCCTTGGCACGCGGGCGTTCCAGGGCCACGGCCCACGTTTGCTATCATGCGCGCCAATGGCCGCCCGCCCGATGCTGATCGTGCGCCTGCGCATCCTCCTTCCTCGAAAGGGGACGCCTCTGCGGCCATTCGCAGCGAAACCTTGCCCGGCCAGGCGCCGCCTGCCACCCGGGCCCCCGTACTGATCGAATAAGGAAGGCCGGCCGCATGCCTGCGGTCGTAATACATGAAATCACCTGCAACTTCGCGTCCCGGGTTGATCCCGGTGCTGGCCCTTCTGCTGGTCGGCCTCAACCTGCGCCCGGTGCTGGCCGTGGTCAGCCTGCTCACCGATTCCATCCGTGCCAGCAACGGCATGAGTTTCGAACAGATCGGCTGGCTCACCAGCCTGCCGATGATGGCCATGGGCCTGATCGCCATGGCCGGTGGCCTGGTCTATCGCCTGGGTTATCGGCGCGGCGTGGCCATCGGCCTGGCGCTCACGGCGGCTTCGGCACTGGCCAAGCTGGCCTCGCATGAACCGCTGTGGCTGATGGGCTCCAGCGTGGCCGCAGGCCTGGGCATCGGCATCGTGCAGTCGCTCATTCCCGGCTATATCAAGACCCGCTTCCCGCACCGCGTCGATCTGCTGATGGGCCTGTACGTAAGCATGATCATGGGCGGCGCGGCACTGGCCGCGGCCAGCGCATCGGCGCTGCTGCAGTGGCTGGACTGGCAGGGCACGATGGCGTTCTGGGCGGTGCTGGCCATCGCCGGCATCGCGCTGTGGCTGCCCAATAGCGGGCGTGCCGACGCACCGGCCGCCAGTGTGTCCGCCACCGCCGGCAAGCCCGCCGCCTTCCGGCCCTGGCAGCATGGACGCACCTGGTTGCTGGTCGTCCTGTTCTGCGTGTCCAGCAGCTGCTACACGCTGTGCCTGGCGTGGATCGCGCCGTACATGATGGAAGCGGGCGTGCGCGCGAACGAGGCCGGTTTCATGCTGGCGGCGTTGAGCCTGTCCGAGGTGGCCGGTGGCTTCCTCGTCTCCTGGCTGGCGCCGCGCTTCCGCGACCGCCGCGTGCTGCTGGCGCTGTTCCTGGCCGCCACCGCACTGACCTATGTGCTGATCGGCGTGGCGCCGATGTATGCCCCGTGGCTGATGATGTGCCTGCTCGGCCTGTCGATCGGCGGCCTGTTCCCGATGACCCTGATCCTGGTGATGGACCACTGCAGCCAGCCGGCCAAGGCGGGCATCTTGGTGTCGTTCGTGCAGGGCGTGGGCTATCTGGTGGGCGGCGTGCTGCCCTTCGTGGCCGGTTCGATCCGCGACACCGTGGGCGACCTCAGCGTGGCGTGGGTGGCGATGGCCTGCGTGACGGCCGCGGCGCTGGTGCTGGCGGCACGGGCAACGCCGGCCAGCGCGGAGCGCTTTGACGCGCGCTGATCGTGCATGATGCAGCGGCGTGGCGTCTGGCCACCCGCTGCCAGGGAAGGTGAATCAATGGATGGGATGCCGGCGCGGCAGATCCGCGCGCACTACGATGACCGCGTGATCCGCGTATACCAGGCCTACTCCGATGCCATCGCCGACAGTGCGCTGGAGCGGCAGACCTTTGTCTCGCCACCGTTCAAGATGGAACGGATGACGTGGATCAAGCCGTCCTTCCTCTGGATGATGTATCGCGCCGGATGGGGCGAGAAAGAGGAAGGCCAGAAGCGGATCCTGGCAATCGACATCCGTCGCGACGGCTTCGAGTGGGCGCTGAGCCATTGCTGCGACAGCCGTGCCGAGCCCGGGATGGATGCGGTGGCGTGGGAGCAGCTCAAGGCTCGCTCCCCGGTGCGCATCCAATGGGATCCCGAACGCGATCTGCTGCTGCGGCCGTTGCCCCACCGCGCGATCCAGATGGGTCTCGGCAGGGAGGCGGTGCGTGCCTATGTCGATGAATGGATTCAAGGCATCACCGATGTGACGGCGCAGGCACACGCCATCCATGCGCTGGTGGAGGCGGGAAGGATGGAGGAAGCGCAGTCTGCGCTGCCTCGCGAGCGGGCCTATCCCTGGGGTTAGGCGCAGCCGCTCAGCCTTCGTAGAAGTAACGGCGGCGATCACGCGACCACTGCTCGATCTCCGCCTGTGAATCCTCGGGCAGGCACTCTTCGATGTAGTCAGCGGCTTCGTCGGCGCCTTGCTGTCGCAGGTACTCGATGGTCTGCCCGGCACCGGCGCCCACCATGTTCTCGACATCGAAGCCGCAGCCGGTATCCATGTTCAGACCAAACGTAGCCAAGCCCGGCCACTCAGTGGCGGCCGGGCCTTCCAATGCCGCTCAGACTTCGGACTTGCGAAGCTCAGCAATGGCCGGAGGAACCTGCCCCAGCCACCAGCGTGGGTCGGCGCTTCCATCGCTGATGGTGCCGTCACGCTGCACGTAGTGACGTACATCGCGACCGGCTTCGCTGAGCTCACCTGCCAGCACGCGCTCAAGCCACTCCGCGCCATAGCGGAAGATCTCAGCGGCGACGCCACCCAGCGGATGGAACTCGTTTTCGTACACGCGAAGCTCCTTCGGTGCGCGGATGCGTTCGAAGTTGGCGATCGCGTCGGCCAGCGGGGTCAGTTCGTCGAACTCGCCGATGCCCACCAGCACCGGGCAGTGGATCCCGGAGACCTGGTTGGCCAGCGGCATGCGCTCGGCCAGTTCGCGGTCGAACGTGGCCGCGTCGGTATGGCCGGACATGTACATGTAGTTGGTCTTGAAGGTGGGCTGCGCCCGCTCGAAGATCGTGGCGAAGTCGCCGGTAACACCCTCGAAGCTGGCCAATGCCTTCAGGCGAGGCTCGCAGGTGGCGGCGCGATGGCCCCAGTAGCCGCTCATGCTGATGCCAAACATCGCGATGCGGTCTGCGTCCACTTCCGGCAGCGAGGACAGGTAGTCGATGTAGGCGCTGATGGCGCGCTCATAGTTGTCCAGCGTCACCACCAGGCCATTGGCGCGGGTCTCACCCTGGCCCGGTCCTTCGATGGACAGCGCGACCACGCCACGGGAGGCGTAGTAGCGATCGGCGGCGTAGATGTAGTCCTCCTTGATCATGTCCATCCCCGGGCCGAGGATGACCGCAGACGCGCCTTGGACCGGGCCAACGGGCAGGTGCAGCAGGGCGTACAGCGTCTTGCCCTCGAACGGAATCTCGACGCGGCGCACGCGGCCCTGGCGCAGTGCGCCGATGCGGGCGACGGCATGGTTGGCGTGCTCACGGAAGGCGTGCTTGCGCGGATCTGCGGCATCGAAGATGGAGTACTGCGCGCGGCCCCACATGACCGCTGCACGCACGTACAGGTCCGCCGCCGTCTGTGCGTGGCCATCACGGTCGTAGTGCGCTGCCTTGCGCTCGATCTCGCCGGCCACCGTGGCCCAGGCCTTGGGCAGCATGGCGCCGCTCTTCACCAGGGAAAACACCCGGTCGAAATCGGCAGGGTCGTGGCCCAGCTGGACCAGGGTTGCCTTCGCTTCGGGATGCAGGGCGTCGAACCCGCCTTGGGCCAGGGCGATATCCAACACCCAGCTTTGTGCTTCGGAACGTGAACTCATTGCGGTGTCTCCAGGAAAGGATGGAAGCGCGATGGCCATTCGCTAAGTACTAAACTAAATTCCGTGCGCTATCCTGTCAAACCCTGCCCAGCTACTGGTCTGTCATGGTTCATGCTGTCCCGCCTGCCGAACGCCCGGCGTTCGCCGCCCTGGCCCGTGCGGCCTATCAGCTCAGCGCGGCCGACGCGCGCCTGCGCGGCCGTGCTACGCGAGAGGCCGGTGCGCTGTCGATGACGCACGCCCGGGTTCTGAAGCTGCTGGACGAGCGCGGGCCCCTGTCGGTGACGGCGTTGGCGGAGGGCACTGAAACCTCCACCGCCGCCGTGACCCAGCTGCTGAAGGGGCTGGTGGCGGCCGGGTACGTGGACAAGCAGGAGGCGGCGGACGACCGCCGCAAGGTGAGGGTGAAGCTGACGCCCGCCGGTCGAGCGCGCCACCGGCAGCGTGAAGCGAACATCCAGCAATGGATGCAGCAGGCGCTGGCGCAGTACTCCGACGCCGATCTGTCGGCGGCCACGCAGATCCTGGGCCAGCTGGGCGCGCTCTACGACGTGCTCTAGGCCGCCCGCCGGGCTTTACAACATCGCGCCCATATTTATAATCGACCGGATGGTTAAATATGGAGCCCGTCGATGGGTCGCCGCAAAAGCATTGATCCGCAGCACGTCCTTGATGCCGCGGAGCGCGTTGTCGCCCAGGTGGGGGCGGCGCGGCTGACCTTGGACGCGGTGGCCGCCGAAGCCGGGGTCAGCAAGGCCTCGGTGGTCTATGACTTCCAGTCCAAGGCCGGACTCATCCAGGCCGTGGTTGAACGTGCGGTCGCCCGCGACAACGCCTTCAACCGTGAGGCGGCCAAGGGCTTCGACGAGGATGCGGTGCTGCGTGGGCGACTTGCTGCGGCCGAGCAACCCTTTCCCGAAGCATTCCAGCCGGTGGCCCTGGCGCTGTGCGCAGCCATGGCGCAGGACCCGCAGTTGCGCGCGCCCATCCAGCAGAACCAGGCGCAGATCCTGGCCGAGATCCAGCAGCAGGCCACGCACCCACGCAGCGCGTTGCTGGCATACCTCGCGCTCGAAGGCATGAAGCTGCTGGAGTCTCTGGACTATGTGCAGTGGCCGTCCGCGCAGCGGCAGCAGCTGCTGCAGGACATTGGCGCGTTGATCGACACGCCACCGCGCTGAACCCGTTCTCTCCCCCGAGGTAACCCTGATGAGTTCTTCCACCCTCTTCCTGACCGGAGGAAGCGGCTACGTGGGCCGCAATCTGATTCGCCGCCTGTGTGCAGACGGCCACCACGTACGTGCGCTGGTGCGCAGCCCCCAAGCCGCGGCAGTTGTAGAGGCGCTGGGCGCCCAACCTGTACAGGGTGATCTGCTCGACCCGGGTATCACTGAGGCGATGCAAGGCTGTACTGCGCTGATCCATGCGGCTGCCGACACCGACCACCGCAATGCCTCGCCCAGCCAGTGGCAGACCAATGTGGAGGGCACCCGCAACGTACTCACTGCTGCCCGCGCTGCGGGTGTTCCGGTGGCGGTCGTGCTGAGCAGCGAATCGGCGCTGACCAGCGGTGCGCCCCTGCATCAGGCGCGCGAAGATCATCCGTACCCGTCGCGCGCAGCAGGCGTCTATGGCGCCAGCAAGGCTGAAGCCGAACGGGTAGCACTGGCGCTGTCCACGCCACAGTTCGCGGTGAAGGTGCTGCGACCGCGCTTCGTCTGGGGCCGCGACAACACCACCGCGATGCCGTACCTGCTGCAGGCCGTACGCAGTGGGCGCTTTGCGTGGATTGATGGCGGGCACTACCTCACCTCCGCCACGCACGTGGACAACCTGGCCGAAGCGGTCAGCTGCGCGCTGACCCGTGGCGCTGGGGCGCGCATCTACCACGTCTGCGACGGTGCGCCGGTGCCATTCCGTCGCCTGATCGGTGCCCAGCTGCAGGCCCATGGCGTACAGCCGCCAGACAAGCAGGTACCCCGCGCACTGCTGCGCGTGTTCATCGGAGTGGACGACCTGTTCCGCAGGCTGCGATTGCCTCTGCGAGCACCCATGACCCGCCAGGAATTTGCGTCCTCTGCCGTGGAAGTGACACTGGACGACAGCCGTGCCCGCAGCGAACTGGGCTTTCGGCCGGTGGTCACGCTGGACGCCGGGATCGCGATGCTCAAGCGCCAAGTGGCCGACCAAGGCTGAAGCTCACCGAGCGGTAGGCGGCAGAGCCTCGCGCGGTGCGTGGCCGAACAGCCGACTGAACTCACGGCTGAACTGGGAAGGGCTCTCGTAGCCCACGGCGAATGCGGTGGCGGAGACGCTGGTGCCGCCCCGCTGCAGCAGGCGGCGTGCCTCGATCAGGCGCAGCTGCTTCTGGTACTGCAGCGGTGACAGACCCGTTGCCGCACGGAAATGCTTATAGAACAGTGCGCTGCCCATGCCTGCACGGCTGGCCAGCGCCGCCGCATCGAGTGGCTGCCTGAAGCCGCGTTGCAGGTGGCCAATCGCGCTCGCCATGCGGCGTGCCAGGGGGGAGGGCCGGACCATCGCCAGCAGCGCCGGCCCTGCTTCACCCTGCAACAGGCGGAACAGCAGTTCGTGCTGCAGGCCGGGCCACAGCAGCCGCTGGGCGTCGGGCGTATCCAGGGCCAGCGACAGTAGACGCTGCAGACAGTTCAGTACCGGCCTATCCAGTGCAACCACACTGAACGGCGCAGGATGGGGTGCCTCGCCTGCAGGTGGGCTGCCCAACTGGCCAAGCAACTGCCGCAGGACGCCCGTATCCAGCTCGACCACCAGCCCCAGGAACGGCGTGTGGTGGTCGCCACGCGACACCATCCCGCGCGCGGGAACCGGCTGGCGGGTAAGCAGTGCATTGCCGGCGCGGTACTCCAGTACCGCATCGTCCACCCATACCTGCTTGGCCCCCTGCAACACCGCTCCCACCGCGGGGCGGTACAGGGCCGGGGCCGGCACGCGTGTCGACCCTGTACGCGCCAGCCAGGCGCCCGGCAGAAGCTCCAGCAGCGGCGATGCATCTGCACTGCGTGCGCGCAGCACCGCCTGTGCCTGCAGTGCCAGTGCACGCAGCGTGGCCTGGTGATCTTCGGTAGCAGGGGAATCGGGCAAGGATCGTACGCGATTGGGCAAGTGCAGGCGGAACCGTGGGCGCAGCATGTCATGCCCCGGTTTACGAGACAAAGCCACGATGGACAATGTACACACACCCCGCACGATCGCCCTGGTTACCGGCGGCAGCCGTGGCATTGGCCGCAGCATTGCCCTCCACCTGGCCAGGCAGGGCAGCGATGTGTTGATCACCTACCAGCATCAGCAGGTGCAGGCCGCCGAGACCCTGCGCCAGATTGAAGCCTGTGGCGTGCGCGCCGCGATGTTGCGGCTGGATCTGGATGCCATCGGATCGCTGGAAACCTTCGCGGCGGCTGTGCGGGCGCAATTGCAGCGCTGGGATGTCTCCCACTTCCATCAGCTGGTAAACAATGCAGGGCTGCACGCACCCTCAGCGTTTGGTGAGATCCGGGGCGATGACATTGATCTGCTGTACCGCGTGCACTTCAAGGCGCCGTTGCTGCTGACCCAGTTGTTGGCGCTGCAGCTGGTCGATGGCGGCGCCATCATCAACATCTCCACCAGTCTGACCCGGCATGTGGCTGCGGGCAGCCTGGCGTACGCGGCAATGAAGAGCGCGCTGGAAACGGCGACCCGCTATCTCGCGGTGGAGCTGGGACCGAGGGGAATCGCTGTGAACTCCGTAGCCCCTGGCGCCACCGAGACCGACTTCTTCGGCGGTGCTGTGCGCGACGATGCCGCTGTGAACCAGTACGTGGCACAGCACACGGCAATGGGGCGCACGGGTCGCCCCGACGACATCGGCAAGGCCGTAGCAATGCTGCTGGCGGGAAGTAGCCGTTGGATCACCGGCCAGCGCATTGAGGCATCGGGGGGAATGCTCCTGTAGGCGATGAGGTGACTGGACGACGTCCGCTTCTGGTCGATAGCAGACTCTTGACGAAAGACCCTTCGCAGCTGCACAAGCGTGAAGGGAACCGTGTGCGAGATCTCCCCGGACGCCAGTCCTACCCCTCGACCACTGCAACCAAAGGTTCTCTGCCGTCGCGCAACCATAGGCGCAGCAAGAGTGAAAACCTATGGTTGCGCGTCTACACGGCCTCGACAGAGTTCCCTGAACAACAACTTCATTCATGTACTGGTCAGTTCAATATTCAGGGTCGATTTCATCAGCAAACGGATAATTCACACCTGTCGACCGCCTCTTCTCTCTCCCTCTCCCGGGGAGGCGGCCGGCGAAACCAAAAATAATTAAAGGTGTGTCCCGATGAACAAGAATTCGCTGCTTGCCCTGGGTCTGCTGGCTGCCCTGCCGTTCGCTGCATCGGCTGCCGATGGCCTGTCGTACAACTACGTTGAAGGCGGTTACGTGAACACCGATGCCAAGGGCGGCGACGCCGATGGCTGGGGCGTCAAGGGCTCGGTTGCCGTGCACCCGAACTTCTCGGTCTTCGCTGACTACAGCAAGCAGGAAACCGACACCTTCAAGAACGACGTTGACCAGTGGCGCATCGGCGCCGGCTACAACTACGGCATCGCACCGAACACCGACCTGGTGGCTCGTGTTGCGTACCAGAAGTTCGACATGAAGCACGGCCTGGACTTCAACGGCTACTCCACCGAAGTGGGCCTGCGCACTGCCTTTACCCCGAACCTGGAAGGCTACGCGCTGGCCGGCTACGAGGATTACAGCAAGAAGCACGGCATCAACCCGGAAGGCGAGTTCTACGGCCGCGTCGGCGCCACCGCCAAGTTCACCCCGAACTGGGGCCTGAGCGGCGAAGTGAAGCTGGCCAAGGCCGGCGACCGCGAGTGGTTCGTGGGCCCGCGCTTCACCTGGTAAGAACAGCAGTGCAGTAAAAGCGTGTTACCGGCGTGTGCTCTCTCTCTCCCACACGCCACCGAAGCCCGGCCTTGCGCCGGGCTTCTTTTTTGTGGATTACGGTTGCGCTTCCACCAGGCCCAGCCGCAGCAGGCTCTCGGCGGTGGCCACGATGGCGTCCTCGCGCGAACGCGGTGCCCAGCCCAGCAGGCGCTGCGCCTTTTCGCTGGTGGCGTTCATCGTGCGGCCCAGCAGCGGCACCGAACCGCGCAGCGCTGGGTCCTTCAGCGCACCCAGGCGTACCACCCAGTTGGGGATGACCCGCGTGCTGACCTTGTCGGCGGCCGCGCCCAGGCGCTGTTTCAGGACCTGCGCGACTTCACCCAGCCACAGGCTGTCGCCGGCAATGGCGATGAAGCGCTCGCCATTGGCCGCAGGATGGGTCATCGCGCGCAGGTGCAGGTCGGCCACGTCGCGGACATCGACGAAGCCGCAGTTGATCTTCGGCGACCCCTTCTGCCCCTGCAGCAGGTTGCGCACCAGGCGGATGGAATGTGAGTAGTCGCCGCCCAGCACCGGGCCGAGCACGGCGGTGGGATTGACCACCGACAGCTGCAGGCCGTTGCCCTCGCGCGCAATGAAGTCCCACGCAGCGCGCTCGGACAGGGTCTTGGACTTCTGGTACAGCCAGACATCGCCGGACAGATCGCTCCAGTCGGTTTCATTGAAGGGCCGGCCGATGTCGCCGTGGCCGGCGCAGATGGCACCGAAGGCGGAGGTCAGCACCACCCGCTGCACGCCGGCATCGCGCGCGGCACGCAGCACGCGCAGGTTGCCGTCCACGGCCGGGCGCACCCATTGCTCCTCGCGGGTCTGTTCGCCGGTGGGCGTGGGCGAGGCGCCATGCATCACATGGCTGCAACCCGCAACGGCTTCGGCCCAGCCCTCGTCGCGGCCGAGGTCGGCCACCACGAAGCTGAGGCGATCGCCCGGTTCGGCGCCGCCGACCTTCAGCTGCTGGCGCACCTCCGCCTCGCGCGACAGTGAGCGCACCGTGGTGCGGACGTCGTAGCCGGCCGCGAGCAGGGCCAGGATGCAGTGCTGGGCGATGAAGCCGGTACCACCGGTCACCAGGACGGTCGTTTTCATGGGAACTCTCCAGATACGTGGGGGATGGGCAAGCCACCCCGACGGGGATCCGGCGGTGCAGGTGGCTATGTCTACAGCTGTATACATGCGTTGCCCGCCATTGTCTACAGTTGTATACTTAACGCATGAACACGCCCGCCGCACCGTCTGCCAGCAAGCCCCGCCAACGTGATGCTGAAGCCACCCGCGAGGCGATCCTGGTCTCTGCCCGCCGGGCCTTCGCCCAGTCCGGCTATGACGGCGCCGGCGTGCGTGAAATCGCGGCCGGGGCCGGGGTGACGGCGATGATGGTCAACCGCTACTTCGGTTCGAAGGAGCAGCTGTTCGCGGAGGTGGTGGAGGACACCATGACCCAGGGCAGCCTGATTGCCGGCGGCATCATGGACCAGCCGGAACCGGGCAAAGCGCTGGCGCGCGCGCTGGTGAAGATGACCCGCGCCGACGCCACGCCCATGGATGGCTTCCTGATCACTTTCCATTCCGCATCCAGCCCGCTGGCAGCGGAGATCGGCCGCGACAAGATCGCCGCGCACCACCTGAAAACGGTAGCCGCCTCGCTGCAGGGCACGCAGCGGGCCGAGCGCGCCGCGCTCATCCTGGCGATGATTTCCGGCTTCCAGGTGATGCGGCAGATGATCGCGTTGCCGGCCCTCGCCCATGCCGACGAGGATGAGCTGGCCGAGCTGCTGGGCACGGTGTTCGAGCGCCTGATCCAGCGGCCCGCATCCGGGCCGTAGGATCAGTTCACCGGCTTGCCGTAACTTTCGGCGAGGATGGCCTTGTACTCGGCCAGTGACGGCAGGCCCATGGCGCTGCGCCGCGCGTCCAGGCCGGGCATGTCCTCGGTAGGGCGCAACTGCATCGCGCCGTCGTCGCCCTGCACGAACTGGCTGCCGTAGCGCTGCGGCTTGCCCTGCGCCACCAGCACGCGGTCGGTGAGCAGGGCCACGTCGGCACGGTCGGCCTCATCTGCCTTGGCGGCGTGTTCGATCAATGGCAGCACCTGGGCCTGGAATCCAGGATCCTGGTCGGCGTGCTGCACCAGCAGCCAGGCTGCCTTGGCGCCATCGCGGCCGACCTTTGAACGGGTTGGCCAGCCCTTCTCGGCGATCACGGTCTTCAGCCACTCCGCATTGGCCTTGGCCACGGGCAGGGTGCTCTTGAAGGCCTCGCCGCCGCCAGCCGCGATCGCTGCATGCTGCGCGGCCTGGTCACGCGCTTCACGGTCGAGCAGTTCCTTGCGCAACGGTTCGTCCATCTGTGCGGCACGCTGCTTCTGCATCGCTTCGGCACGCGCCAGCATCTGTGGCCACGCCGGTTCGGCACGCAGGGCATTCAGGCCGGGGCGATCCTTGTGCAGCAGGTCGTCGAGGGGCAGGCGGTCCTGGCCCAGCAGCGCGACGACGTAGGCCATCGCTGCGGCGTGGTCGCCGGCGGCGGCGGTGCATTCGACCAGCAACAACTCGCCGCCATCGGGAAAGCTTGCCCCGTTGCGATACATCGCGCCGAGGGTATCGGCGCAGCCCTTGAAGTCGTCGTTGCCGTAGCGCTGCACTGCGTCGAAAAAGCTGCCGGTGTCGGCGGCGCAGGCGCCGTTGGCCGTGCCCAGCAGCAGCGCAAGCAGTGCCGGCGCCAGGCGGGTCATGCGGATCGATGCCATCGTGTCTTCCTCCATGAAGGGGCGCAGACCCTGTCAGCACAGGCATCCGGCCAGGTAAGCGCAGTGTGCCAGCGTTGGCCGCTACGCGCCTGCCTGCGCCACAATGCGCCATGGCCTTCGATCCCAGCGCAACCTCCCTTGCCGGCACTGGTGCGGCTTACCAGGAGCACCCTGCGCCGGCCGCGCTGCGCGGCGCCTTCGGCCAACTGTGGCAGAGCCAGTTGGATGCCGATGCCAGCGGCAGCATCACCGTGCTGCCCGATGGCTGCGTGGACATCCTGTGGCGGAACGGCGTGCTGTTCGCTGTCGGTCCCGACCGCGTTGCCGCGCACCCGCAGCTGGCGCCGGGGGCACAGGTACTGGGCGCGCGCTTCCAGCCGGGGCAGGCCCAGGCCGCGCTCGGTATTTCGTTGGCAGACATGCTGGGCCAGGCGATTCCGTTGGCCGAGCTGAAGGGCCGTTGGGCCAAGGATGTGGCCGATGCAGTGGGCGATGCACCGCCACACCGGCGCATGCAGCGGTTGGCGACCCTGCTGCACCCCCACATGGGGCAGCCGACCGATGACCTCGCGGCACGACGGGCGAAGGCCCTGTTCCGTGGTCTGGCCGAGGGCAGCAGCATCGACGCTCTCGCCGAGCACCTGGACCTGCACCCGCGATCGCTGCGCCGCCTCAGCCAGCAGCAGTTCGGCTACGGGGCGAAGACCCTGCAGCGCATCCTGCGCCTGCAACGCTTCCTGCGCGGCTGCCGCAGCGATGCGACGTTGGCCATGGCCGCGCGTGCTGCAGATGCCGGCTATGCCGACCAGGCCCACCTCTCGCGGGACGCGCGTGAACTGGCCGGGATGACGGCCACTGCCCTGTGGCTGCAGTGGACACGCTGACTGTCCGTTTCGTTCAAGACCCTGCGCCGCTGCTGGTCGATGCTGCGCGCTCCCAGCAGGAGCGCCACCATGAGCCACACCCCTGACCGCGACGCCGAGCGCCGCATCGACAACATCGAGTTCAACGTCGCCGACATCGCGCGCAGCAAACACTTCTACGCGCAGGTGTTCGGTTGGCGCTACACCGATTACGGCCCGGCCTACACCGAGTTCGACGATGGTCGCCTGAAGGGCGGCTTCGTGGCCGACGCGCCGGTGCGTGCGCAGGGCGGAGCGCTGGTCATCCTCTACTGCGCCGATCTGGCCGCGGCCGAACAGCGCGTTCTGGCAGCCGGAGGTGACGTGGTACAGCCGGTGTTCGCTTTCCCCGGTGGCCGCAGATTCCACTTCCGCGATCTGGATGGCTACGAGCTGGCAGTCTGGAGCGACATGGACTGAAGCGTGCAGTAGCGCCACGCCGCGCGGGGCTGCTTCCCCATCCACGCATGGCGTGGATCTACTACAGTTGTGCTTCCAGCTCGGCCAGACGGTCCAGCCGCCGCTGCCGGCGGCGGCCAGCCCAGGCGCCGGCCAGTGCTGCCACCACGACGACCGCGCCGTTCAACCACAGGTTCAGCGCCCAGGTCTGAGGCGGCAGTGCACCGGGGGTGTCGGGTCCCGCCTGCATCGCGGTGAGCGCCATCCACACCAACCCCGCCCAGACTGCCAGGGAAAGCCAGATGTTGACCCGCCAGATCTGCATCGAGATGCGCGCGCGCTGGCGCTCGAACGCCAGCAGTGCGGCCGGAGCCAGGCCGCGGCTGCGCCACTGTCGCCGCCGCTGCACGAAGATCCAGCCAGCCACGGCCAGCACGAACGCGATCAGGCCCCACAGCAGACCATGCGCGATCAGCTTGCGCGGATCGAGCAGGGCGCGGACGCAGTTGGCCACGGCCACCACGGTGATCAGCAGTTCAATGGCCGATCGCAGGCGGATCCAGCGGCTGCGACGCTCCGCCTCGCGCTGCAGTGCGGCCACATCCACCGCGGGTGGGGCGGGCTGCTGCTGCCACAGGGCCTGCAGGTCGCTCCACTCCGGGTTGTCGGTTGCCGGTTTCATCGGGTGCCTCCCATCCGCTCACGTAGTTGCCGGCGTGCGCGGCTCAGGCGCTGGGCAACGGTGTTCTCTTCAAGGGCCAGTGCCTGGCCGATCTCGCGCTGCGAAAAGCCCTCCAGGGCAAGAAGCACTACCTGGCGCAGGCCCAATGGCAGCTGCTGTACCGCCCGCAGCAGGGTGTCCTGCTGCTGGGCGCGCGCGGCCTGCTGCTGAGGGTCTGCATCGGGATCGGGAAGGTGGTCGTCCAGCGCGCTGCCGCGATGGCGCTGCTCACTGGCCAGTGCATCCATCGCACGGTTGTGCGCCACCCGCGCGATGAAGGCGCGCAGCGTGCCTTCCTCGCCACGCCAGCGTGGCAGCGCCTGCCACAAGGCGATGCTGATCTCCTGCAGCAGATCGTCGCGACGCGCCGGCTCGCGCGCGTAGCCGCCGGCCATGCGTGCGAGCAGGGGCCAATGCGCCTGCAGCACCTCTGCGATGTCGATGGACTGCGTCCTGCCCACCCGCGCTCCTCAGCCGATGCCGTCCGCGAAGGCGTCGCGGTAGATCCAATAGGATACGTAGCCGAGAAGCAGCAGGGGCAGCAGCAGCCACGGCTGGTACGGCAGCGCCAGCAGCAGCACCGCATTGAGCAGCAGGTAGGCACCGAGCGGACGCCAGCCTTCGCGCAGCAGCCGCAGGTTGTCGCGCAGGGCAGCCCGTGCAGGGATGCCATCCAGCAGCGCACGCGGCAGTGTGGTCAGCAGCAGCATGCCCAGCGGCAGGCCGCTGGCCAGCACCAGGGCGATCTGCAGGCGAGTGACCGTGGTGGCCAGCACCGCGCTGTCACCCAGAGCGAAGGCACCCGCGGCCGCAGGCCCGGCCAGCACGCCGGCCATCGCCACCTGGCCGGCGAAGACCACTGCCGAGAGCAGCGCCAGTACCGCGACCGTCGCGGGACGTGCACGCAGCCGGCGGCCAGCCTGCAGCGGCGCGAAGCGCCCACCGCGGACGAACTGATCCAGCATCAGCAGGGCCCACATCGATACCACTGGCACCACCAGCTTGGACACCACGACGCCGGCGACCGGCACGCCCAGCTGCAGCACGAGTTCCACCAGCATCGGCAGCAGCGCCAGCAGGAACAGCCGCAGCGGTGCGCGCCGCAGCATGCCCGCGCTGCGCGCAAGCCAGTGCAGGAGGCGACCGGTGGGCCAGCGGCGGCCTGGTAGAACGGTACTGGCGGCGATGTCCGGGGCGTGCATGCGGGCTCCAAGCGGCGTGTAGTGATGATTGAAGACGCCGCCGGCGGAAAAAACCTGACATCGATCTGCACCGCTCCCACGCTCCAGTAGAGCCATGCCATGCGTGGATGCTCTCCCCAGCCACGCATGGCGTGGCTCTACTGCAGCTCCACCATCTGCAGGGGTGGTTCCGCTAGAATCGCCCGCACTTCGCCCCGCGCGACGCGCCCGCCCCACGCCAGCAGGATGTACCGTGAATTCCCAGCCCGCACCGATCACCGCCCTCAACCACACCCTCGACAACGAGCCGCAGCAGATCACCGCGCCGTTGACCCACTCGGCCGCGTTCCTGGTGCTGAAGGTGAAGGACGATGCCGGTTCCATCGCCAGGGTGCGCGAGGTGCTGGGCAGCAGCGATGACCTGATCAAGAACACCGCCATCCGCGATATCGAGCGCACCTTCACCTGCAACGTGGCCATCGGCCACCGCGTGTGGGAGCCGTTGGTGGGCACCGCGCCGCCGCGCGAGCTGAAGCCGTTCCGCGAGATCAAGGGCGCCACGCATACCGCCGTGTCCACCCCGGGTGACCTGCTGTACCACGTGCGTGCGCGCACGATGGACCTGATCGTGGCCTTCGAGCGCAACCTGCTGATGGCCTTCGGCGATGCCGTGGAAACGGTCGATGACGTGGCCGGCTTCCGCTACTTCGATGGCCGTGACCTGCTGGACTTCGTCGATGGCACGGCCAACCCGGAAGGGCTGTCGCTGCCCGAAGCCACCATCGTCGGCGACGAAGACCCCGAGCATGCCGGCGGCAGTTACGTGGTGGTGCAGAAGTACCTGCACAACCTCGATGCCTGGCGCGCCCAGAAGACCGAGGCGCAGGAGGCCATCATCGGCCGTACCAAGCACGACAACATCGAACTTGACGATGCCCCGGCCGACGCGCAGAAATCGCACAAGACGCTCTGCACCATCGAGGATGCCGATGGCGAGCACGAGATCCTGCGCGACAACATGCCCTTCGCCAACCCGGGCCGCGGCGAGTACGGCACCTACTTCATCGGTTACACGCGCCGCCTGTGGGTGATCGAGCAGATGCTCGAGCGCATGTTCATCGGCAACCCCGCGCCGCTGCACGACCGCATCCTGGATTTCTCCACCGCCACCACCGGCGTCACCTTCTTCGCGCCCTCGCGCAAGGTGCTGGCCGACCTGGGCGACTGACCCTCACGCCACGCGTGAAGGCCATGTCCAGTAGAGCCACGCCATGCGTGGATGAGCGTCCGGTAGATGCCAACCTTGGTTGGCAGAAGCACGCCAACCAAGGTTGGCGACTACCGAAGCTCCTGCTCGCGCGCCGCAGCGCTCCACGCGCGCAGGCCGAATGCGGCCAGGCCCAGGAAGAACACGTACAGCGCCGCGGTCACGTGCAGCGACTTGAACAGGTACGCGCCCACATAGACCACGTCCACCGCGATCCACACCCACCAGCACGCCACATGGCGGCGCGCCTGCCACCACTGGCCGACCAGGCTGAGCGCGGTCAACATCGCATCCAGCCACGGCAGCGCCGCATCGGTGAAGGTGTGCATGGCGGTGCCCAGGGCGATGCCACCGCACAGGCCGATGGCCAGGTCGCGCAACGCCTTGCCGCGCGCCAGCGGCACGATGCGGATGCTGCCCTCGTCGGCAGCATGCTGGCGCCAGTTGATCCAGCCATAGACCAGGAAGCCGCCGAAGGCGACCTGCAGCAGCGTGTCCGAGTACAGCTTGGCCTCGGCGAACACCAGGCCGTACAGCGCCACCGACAGCAGGCCCACCGGCCACGCCACCAGCCGCCGCCGGGCCATCAGCCAGACGCCGAGCACGCTGCACAGCGCGGCGGTCCACTCGAGCAGGACGCCGCTCACAGCGCGAACGTCACCGACAGGCGGGCCTGCCGCGGTGCGCCGGGGAACAGGTAGTAATCACCACCGCTGCTGCCGGTATCGCGCCAGTAGAAGCGGTTGAACACGTTGTCCACCGACAGGTTCCAGGTCACGGCACGCTCATGCAGACGATGCTGGAAGCGCAGGCCGGCGTCGAACACCGAGTAGTCCGGCGCGCGCACGGCACCATCGGCGCGGGCGACGTTGGAGGAGGCATAGCGCCAGCCGCCGGTCACGTCCAGGCCCTGCACGAAGGGCAGCGCATAGGCCAGGTGCACGCTGGCGCGCACCTTGGGCACGTTCACCAGCTGGTGGCCTTCATAGGCCGGCGTGCCGGCATCGCGCGCACGCGCCTGCAGCACGCTGGCACTGGCCACGATCTGCAGGGCATCGGTCAGCTGGCCGTTGGCGGTCAGCTCCAGGCCGGTGTGGGTCTGCGTGCCCTGCTGCACGAAGGTGTAGCCGGCCTCGCTGTCGTCCGGCTGGGCGAACTGATACGGCTGGGCGATGCGGAACAGTGCCGCGCCCACGGTCAGTGTGTCGGCCGGCACGTACTTCACGCCCACCTCCAGCTGCCGCGACTGCACCGACGGCAGGAATTCATCGGCATTGGAGGTCCAGAACGGGGCCTCCTGGCCCAGCGAGATGCCGCGCACGTAGCTGCCGTAGACGTTGAGCTGGTCATTGGCCTTCCACACCAGCGCGGTCTGCGGCAGGAAGCGCGACAGGCGGCTCTGCCGCTGCGGGGTGCCGCGCTTGTCATAGGCACGCTCGTCCAGGCGCACGAAGCGGCCACCGGCCAGCCACTGCCAGTCATCGCCGAGGCTGATGCGGTCCAGCGCGAACACGGACGTCTGGCGGCTGTCGAGGCGGCGTGCGGAGGGGCCGGGCTGCAGCGGCGAGGGCGCGTACACCGGCACCTGTGCGTCGTGGATGTTGGCGCTGCCCACGTACTCGTTGACGCTGGGGCGGCGGTCGACGGTGCGGCGGAAATGGTCGGCGCCGATGGTCAGTTCGTGGCTGATGCTGCCGGTATCGAAGCGGCCGCGCAGTTCGGCGCGCGCCTGCTGGTTGCGGCGGGTGTCGTCCAGGCTGCGGTAGTCGTAGATGTCGTAGTCGCCATTGGGCGCGAAGTAGTTGCCCGGCGTGCTGCCATCGGCGCACTGCGCGGTGTAGTAGCAGCCATAGGCGAAGGCCACGTTGTCATCGATGACCGAGCGGCTGTAGCCCACCGACACCCGCGACTGCCAACGCTCGTTGAAATCGTAGGTGTGCAGCGCGGTGATGTTGGTGCTGGCGATATCCACCGGCCGCTGCCACGGCTGGTAGCCCAGCAGGTGCTTGCGGTCGACGCCGCGCGGCAGCTCGCTGGCGCCCAGCAGCTGGTAGCCGGACACCGAGCGCTGCGTGCTGGTCTGGTAGTTGGCATCCACTTCCAGCTTGCCGCGTTCGCCGATCAGCCAGTCCGCCGCCAGCGAGTAGAAATTGCGGTTGCCATCGGCATGCTCGACGTAGGAATTGCTGGCATCCCAGGCGGCATTGAGGCGCACGCCAAACCGCGGCGTGATCCAGTGGCCGATATCGGCGGCGACATAGCGCGAGCCTTCCGAATCGGTGCCCAGGGTGACGGTACGCACTTCGGCCGGGCGCTTGCCCACGTAGTTGATGATGCCGCCCGGAGCCATCACGCCGGCGGCCAGGCCCGCTTCACCCTTGAGGATCTGCACTTCCTGCACGTTCTCCAGCGCCAGGCGCTGTTCGCCGGCGATGGCCAGGCCGTTGAAGCGGTAGCCGGTCGCGGCATCCAGGGCAAAGCCGCGGATGGCGATGTTCTGGTAGTAGCCGACCGGCGCGTAGGCATCGCCCAGCGACGCATCGTTGCTGGCCAGCTCGGACAGCGAACGCACCTGGCGGCGGTCGAGGTAGTCGCGGTCCAGCACGTTCACCGAGGCCGGCGTGTCCTGCCAGCTGCCGCCACCGAAGGCATTGGCGCGCGAGGTATCGCCGGCGGGTTTGCCGGCCTGCACGCGCACGGCGGCCAGTTCGGTCGGCGTGCGTTCGGCGCCGGGGGCGGCCGCGTCGGGCGACGCCTCGGCTGCGCTGGCGTGCAGCGGCAGGGCGGCGCAGAGGGCAAGGGCGAGCAGGGTGGGGCGCAGGCAGCGGTTCATTCGGTTCGTCTTCTGACAGCAAGGGAGACGAAGCGACGGCGCACGGACGCACCTGCCCGGACCGGGGGTGCGACTGCTGCTCAAAGCTCCCTACGCCGGTGCAAACCGGATCAGGTTCCAAGGGACTCTCTCAGCCTGGCAATCCAGGCACCCCCGCTTCAGGTGACCATTTCACTACAAATGCCGGCGATTTGCGAGCCAGGGGGGGGGGGGGGGGGGGGCGGGCGGGGGGGGGGCCCCCCCCCCCCCCCCCCCCCCCCCCCCCCCCCCCCCCGACGCCGTGCCCGCCGGGAATGGGGTCACAGCCCTTCCCGTTGGGAAGGGATCCGACCCCAGCACCTGACCTCACGCGGCCGCGCGCAGCGCCTGCAGCAAGGCCTGGCCGGCCTTCGAGTGGAACCATGCCGGATGCCCCAGCATGAACGGCTGCCACGCCACGTCGGCATTGGCGGTGGAGCCGGTGATGCCTTCGAAATACTCCACTTCGGACAGTGCGAAGTCGAAGTGGACCATCGGCAGCAGGTCGGCCAGCAGCTGCACGCGCGCGGCCGACAGTGGCAGCACCTCGCGGTAGCCCTGCAGCAGGGCCAGGGCGATGTCGATGCGCACGGCGTCGGCACCACGCTCCAGTTCCAGCCAGGCCACCGCATTGCGCTCAATGGCCGTAGCCAGGTCGAACAGCGCGCTGGTGGGCGAGGCCAGGCCGAAATCCAGCACGGTGGCCACCGCGCCGTCGGCATCCCACAGCAGGTTGGAGACGTGCCAGTCGTTGTGGGCCCACAGCCGTGGCTCATCACGCAGGCGCGCCGCCAGGCCCGCATGCCAGGGCAGCACGTCGGCGCGCAGCTGCGCCTGCCAGGGAATGCGCGCCAGGTAGCGGGCCAGCCCAGGCCGGTTTGGCAGGTCGGCCTGCAGCGCGGCAATGGGGTCATCGGCGCGGATCAGGTCATCGCGCGCCACCAGGATGTGGGTGCTGCGCTGGGGCGCCGCGTAGCTGGCCGACGCCTGGTGCAGGCGCGCCAGCATGCGCCCGGCCTGCCGCGCCTGCGCGCTGTCGGTCAGCAGCGACCACGACACCGCGTCGCGGTACAGGTCCGCGCCGGCACCGGCCGCATGCAGTTCATAGGTCCACGGCCCGTGTTCGACCGCCGTAGCACCGTCAGCGGCGGCCAGGACCTGCACCACCGGCACGCCGTGTGCGGCCAGGTGGGCGATGAAGTGGTGTTCTTCCTGCAGGCAGGCGGCGCTGCGCACGCTGTGGTGGTGGCGCTTGATGAACACCCGGCCCATCGCGCCTTCGATGATCGCCGCTGCCGACAGCGGGCGCGGGCTGTGCCAGTGCAGCGTGCTGTCCGCGGCCAGCGCCGGGTACCGGGTGCGCAGCCACGCGACTTCGTCGGCGCTGATCGCCGGCCAGTCGGCAGCGACCTCGTCGTTGTTGAGGCCCTGCACGCGATGGGGGGAAGAAGTCATGCCGCAGCCGCTGCCCGGAAAGGAATCACCAAGGCTGCGCATTCAACGCCATGGGCGCGGCGGACGCAACCGGCGGGCGGCGAACGAAAACGGGCAGGTCAGCGACCTGCCCGTTGCCTGGATCACCAGGGAATGCTGCGCTTACCAGCCGCGATGACGGCCACGGTCGTGGTAATGGCGGCGGTCATGGCCACGGTCGTGGTAGCCGCGGCTGTAACCACGGTTGTAGCCGCGGTCGTAACGACGGTTGTCATAGCGACGGTCGTAGCGGCGGTCGTGGTGGTCCTTGGTGGTCAGGTTGCCGATCGCACCACCGGCCACGGCGCCGCCGACGGTCGCGGTCGGGTCACCGTTGGAGATCAGATGGCCGGCCACGCCGCCCACCACCGCACCGACCACGGTGCGCTTGTCCTTCCTCGACATCGCGCTGGCATCGCTGACCACGGCCACGCCGGCCAGCAGGGCAAGCGCCATCGCCAGGCCACGGAAGCTGATTGCGGACGTACTGATCATGTTCGGTTCTCCTGTCTGGGCATGCCACGGTGGGCAGGGAGGGCGGGGGCGCCCCGGCTGCCGTGATGTCCACGCTGGGCTTCCAACATTGTCGGAACATTGCGCGTGGACACCGTGCGGCGTGCGCATTCATCTAGCGTCAAACGGCATGAAGCCTGCCTGAAAGTTCAATCGCCAGAGGGGAAGGATTCAGATTTTGCCGTCACGCAGGTAGTCGAACAGCTCGGCGTCGCCCTTCAGCCCCAGCTTGAGCATCGCATCGCCCTTCTGCCGGCTGATGGTGCTGACGCTCTTGTGCAGCTGCACGGAAATTTCCTTCACCGTCATTCCGGTGCCCAGCAGGCGCAGCACTTCCACTTCGCGTGGCGACAGCGGCTTGCCATCGCCCTCGCGCATGCGCCAGCTGCCCGCTTCCTCCACCCGCTCGCGCAGGCTGCGGCTGATGTAGGGCTGGCCGCGATACACCGTCTGGATGGCCTGCGGCAGTTCGTCCATCGACGAGCCCTTGTCGACCAGGCCGAGCACGCCGCTGTCCAGCACCATGCGCAGGATGGCCAGGTTGTTGGACACGCTCAGCATCAGCACCGGCAGGTCGGGGTAGCGCCGGCGGATCATGCCGATCATCGCGAAGCCATCGGCCTGCGCGCTGCCGGGCATCGAGTAGTCGGTCACCAGCATGTCGCAGGGCTGGCTGGCCAGCACGGCCATCAGGGCCTGCACGCTTTCCGCTTCGCCGACGACCCGGCCCACGCCGCTGGATTCGATCACGGCACGGGTGCCGATGCGTACTACCGGGTGGTCGTCTGCGATGATGATGCGCAAGGTCATGCTCTAGTATGGCCTTTCAGGCGGTGCCGGCCGCGAGCTGCACGGTACCCGGCGGGTTTCTGGGAGAACGTCGCAGATGCGGAACCGGGCAGTACGTGGATGGGCCTTCCTGCTGGGGCTGCTGGGCCTGTGCGCGCTGGCGCAGGCGGCACCCGGGGCATTGCTGCTCAGTCCGCAGGATCGCGCCTACCTTGCCGCACATCCGGTCATCGTCGTCGGCCAGTATGACAGTGGCTGGCCCCCGTTCGAATCACTCAAGGACGGTCAACAGGTAGGACTGGGCCCAGATTATCTGTCGCTTTTCGCACGTCAACTGGGTGTGAAGGTTGAAGCGCGCCAATACCCGGACTGGAGTGCCGTGCTGGATGCGGCGTGCCGCGGCGAAATCGACGTGGTGATGAACGTCGCCCTCAACGCCGACCGCGCGAACTGCCTGGTCTCGACCGCCGCCTACGCCGAAGCGCCCTTGGCGCTGGTAGGCCGCGCGGGGGATCTGCGTTCGTCGAGCAACCCCGACCTGGACGATCTGCGCGTGGTGATCGAGCGCGATTTCCTCACCGGGCCGCAGATCCGGGCCCGGTACCCGCGGGCGCGCCAGATTGTCGCGGACGATACATCTGCGGCCCTCCAGATGGTCAAAGACGACAAGGCCGATGTCTTCATCGGCAATGCCTACGTCGCGACCGCGCTGATTGCGCGCTCGTCGCTGCACGGGGTGGTGCTGCTGCGCCCCAGCGATCTGCCGCCGGAGCGGCTGCACTTCGCCGTCCCCGCGGTGAAGCAGCCCTTGGCCGACGCACTGGATGTGGCCCTGGCCGGTACCAGCCAGGCACAGCGCGATGCCTTTGCACGGCACTGGCTGCCCACGCCGCAATGGTCCGCGTCGGCACAGCTGGCCCTGAGCCAGGCCGAGAAGCAGGTCCTCCAGCAGCGGGTGAAGATCGCCTACCCGCCCAATGCGCCGCCGCTGTCGTTCGCCGACCGGTACCGGCAGCCGGGCGGGCTGGCAGGCCAGTTCCTGCAGCGCCTGGAGGCGGCGGGTGCCACGCTGGACATCGAAGACAGCCACGATTGGTACGACGCCCGCGAGAAAGCCCGTCGCGGCGAGCTCAATGCGGTGATGGGCATTCCCAACGACTCGCATTACCTGGGGCCGGACTGGATCTTCAGCCAGCCCTATCTCACGGTTCCCAATGTGATCGTGTCAGCCATCAACGGGCCGCCGGTGCTGGGCCTGGGGGATCTGCGCGGCAAGCGCGTGCTGTTGTCCGACCCGGACAGGCTGCGGGCGCGGGTGCTGCAGGAGGCCCCCGATGCCAGGATCATCGCTGCGCGCAGCGCCGAACAGGCCCTGCAGCGCCTGGAGGCCGGCGATGCCGACGTCTATGTCGGCAATCTTTCGCTGGTCGATCACCTGCTGCGCAGCCGCTTCAGCGGGCACCTGCAGATTGCGGCGCCGGCCGGCTTCAACGACCAGATGGCGCTGGCGGTGGATCGCGACCATGCCGCCCTGGCCACGGTCTTCGACCGCCTGCTGCTGCAGATGGGGGAGGACGAGAAGCAGGCGCTGCGCGATCAGCTGCTCGCCACCGATGCCCGGCACGGGTTCGCGCTGCATGGTGGCATGGGCTGGAGCCTGCCCATCCTGCTGGTGCTGCTGACCGGTGCACTGGTGCATGCGATCGGCTACGTGCGCCTGCGCCGCGAAGTGGCCGTCCGCCGTGACGTCGAGCAGCGCCTGGCGGAGGTGAGTGACAACCTGCCGGCGGTGGTCTACCAGGCCCGCCATGATGCCCGAGGCCGGCTCAGTTTTCCGTTCATCGCGGGCGACATGCAGCCCCTGTTCGGCATCACCGGCGACACGGCGATGGCCGATGCCGGCGCGCTGCTGGCCTGCATCGATGAAGCGGACCGCGAGCACCTGATGCGCACGATCGAGGTCGCCAAGCGCAACTTCGCCCCGCTCGCGCTGGAATTCCGCGTGCAGCCCGTGGGCCTGCCCCCCTGCTGGGTGCGCACCGAAGCCCACCCCTATTCGGCCGAGGCAGGCGCGGTGACCTGGAGCGGCTACTGGGTGGATGTGAGCGAGGCACGCGCGCAGGCCGATGCGCTGGCCGCGGCCACCCGCGAGGCGGAACAGGCGGTGGAAGCCAAGTCGCGCTTCCTGGCCACCATGAGCCACGAGATCCGCACGCCGATGAGCGGCGTGCTGGGCATGCTGGAAGTGCTCTCGCACTCGCCGCTGGACCAGGAACAGAAGCGCATCATCGGGGTGATCGAAGATTCGGCGCAGATGCTGCGGCAGATCCTCGATGACATCCTCGACTACTCGCGCATGGAGGCCGATGCGCTGCCGCTGGCGCCGGTACCGACGCCGCTGCGGCCGCTGCTGGAAAGCGTGTGCAGCCTGCTGTCGGCGCAGGCCACCGCGCGCGGCCTGGACCTGCAGGTGGAGATCGACCCGCGGCTGGCACCGGCGCACGAGGTCGATGGCGTGCGCCTGCGGCAGATCATCTTCAACCTGCTCAGCAACGCCATCAAGTTCACCGCGCAGGGCAGCGTGCGCCTGCAGGTGGATGTCCTCGGGGCCACCACCGCAGAGGGTGGCCAGCCGCTGCGGCTGAGCGTGTCGGACACCGGCATCGGCATCGCCGAGGCGCAGATCCCGCACCTGTTCGCGCCGTTTGCCCAGGCCGGCGCGCACATCCAGCGCGAACACGGCGGTACCGGCCTGGGCCTGAGCATCTGCCACCGGCTGGTGCAGAAGATGGGCGGTGACATTTCCCTGCAGAGCGTGCTGGGCCAGGGCACGCGGGTGGACGTGCTGCTGTCGCTGGTGGAGGCGCGCGCCGATGACGTGCAGGCGCTGCTGTCCGAACAGGAACAGACCGCGCTGCTGCCACCGGCGCTGCGCGAGGCGCGCGTGCTGGTGGTGGAGGACCACCCCACCAACCAGGCGATGATGGCCTGGCGCCTGCAGCAGCTGGGCGTACCGCATGCGCTGGTGGACGACGGCCAGCAGGCGCTGGACCGCCTGTCGGCCGAGCCCTTCGACCTGGTCATCACCGATTGCCGCATGCCGGTGCTGGATGGCTTTGCCTTCGCCCGCCTGCTGCGCGAGCGCGAAAGCCGCAACGGCCAGCCGCGCCTGCCGATCCTGGCATTGACCGCCAGCGTGGTCAGCGATGATGCACGGCGTTGCCGCGAGTCCGGCATGGACGACGTGCTGGCCAAGCCGCTGTCGCTGGCCACGCTGCGGCAGGCACTGCTGCGCTGGCTGCCACAGGCGGCGGCACTGCAGGTGGAGGTGGCGGACGCCGCGCCGGCGCCCGCTGCAGAGGTGCCGGAGACAGCGGAACTGCCTGACCTGGCCGCCCTGCAGCAGCGCTTCGGCTCACTGCAGGTGGCCACCCAGCTGCGCGACAGCCTGCTGCAGGCCAGTACGGCGGACATCGCGCAGCTGCAGCGCGCGCTGGGCGAAGCGGACCGCGCCGGTGCGATCCAGCAGCTGCACCGCATGGCCGGCGCGCTGGGTGCGGTGGGCGCACGTGGCCTGGCCGAGCGCGCGGCGGCGCTGGAACAGCAGCTGCAGCAGGCCAGCGATACCGACGCGGCTCCGGCGCTGCAGCAGGTGGGCGCGTTCGTGCAGCACCTGCAGCAGCAGCTGCAGCGCCTGGCCCCCTGAGCCGCCGGTTACCGCGGGGCCGGTGGCTGCGCGGCCTGCTCCTGCAGGAAGGCAATCACCAACGCGCGGCGTTCGGGGCTGGGGAAGGCGTTGTACATGCGCGTGCCCGGCACCACGTGGGTGGGCGACTGCAGGAAGGTATCCAGCGTCTGCGCGCTCCACACGAAACCGGCGCGGCGCATGCCATCGGAATAGGCGTAATCGGGCAGGCTGCCGGCGCGGCGGCCGATGACCCCGTGCAGGTTGGGGCCGAAGCGGTGGATGCCACCGGCGTTGACCGTGTGGCAGCCCGCACAGATCTCGAAGGCCTGCTGCTGGGCCTGCAGGCGCACCTGTTCGGGCGTCGGCGGTGCCGACGGCGTGCGCTGGCAGGCCGTGGTGGCCAGGGCGAGGGTCAGCAGCAGGGGCAGGCAGGCGCGCATGGGCGGGCAGGATAACGGTGTGCCCGCAGCAGCGGGCTGCGACATGCGGTCGCAGCCCGGCAGCGTCACATGCCCGAGTAGTTCGGGCCGCCGCCGCCCTGCGGGGTCACCCAGACGATGTTCTGGGTGGGGTCCTTGATGTCGCAGGTCTTGCAGTGCACGCAGTTCTGCGCGTTGATCTGCAGCCGCGCGCCATCGCCTTCGCCGACGAACTCGTAGACACCGGCCGGACAGTAGCGCGCTTCCGGGCCGGCGTACTCGGCCAGGTTCACCTGCACCGGGATGCTGGCGTCCTTCAGCGTCAGGTGGCTGGGCTGGTTCTCATCGTGGTTGGTGCTGCTCAGGAACACCGAGCTGAGGCGATCGAAGGTCAACACGCCATCGGGCTTGGGGTAGGCGATGCGCGCGTGCTTGGCCGCCGGTTCCAGGCAGGCGTGGTCCGGGGTGCTGTGGCGCAGGGTCCACGGCGGGTTGCGCACGCCCAGCTTGGGCAGCAGCCACTGCTCGATGCCGGTCATCAGCGTGGCCACGGTCTGGCCCTTCTTGAACCACTGCTTGAAGTTCTTGGCCTGCTGCAGCTCGGCGTGCAGCCAGCTGGCTTCGAAGGCCTTCGGGTAGGCATCCAGTTCATCGTGCTGGCGGTCGGCGGCCAGGGCATCGAAGGCCGCATCGGCGCACAGCATGCCGGTCTTGATCGCGGCGTGGCTGCCCTTGATGCGGCTGACGTTGAGGTAGCCGGCCTCGCAGCCGACCAGCGCGCCACCGGGGAACACCGTCTTCGGCAGCGACATCAGGCCACCGGCGGTGATGGCGCGGGCGCCGTAGCCGATGCGGGTGCCGCCTTCCAGGTGCTTGCGGATGGACGGGTGGGTCTTGAAGCGCTGGAATTCCTCGAACGGGCTCAGCCACGGGTTCCGGTAGTCCAGGCCGACCACGTAGCCGATGGCGACCTTGCCGCCGTCGGCGTGGTACAGGAACGCGCCGCCATAGGTGTCGTTGTCCAGCGGCCAGCCGGCGGCGTGTACTACCAGGCCCGGCTGATGCTTGGCCGGGTCGATCTGCCACAGCTCCTTGATGCCGATGCCGTAGGCCTGCGGGTCCTTGCCTTCATCGAGCCTGTAGCGGGCAATCAGCTGGCGGCCGAGGTGGCCGCGCGCGCCTTCGCCGAAGATCGTGTACTTCGCATGCAGGGCCATGCCGCGTTCGAAGGCCGGACCGATGGTGCCGTCCTTCTCGATGCCCATGTCGCCGGTGGCCACGCCGATCACTTCGCCGTTGTCGCCATACAGCACTTCGGCGGCGGCGAAGCCGGGGAAGATCGCCACTTCCAGCGCCTCGGCCTGCTGCGCCAGCCAGCGGGTCACTTCACCCAGGCTGATGATGTAGTTGCCGTCGTTGTGGAAGCACTCCGGCAGCAGTGCATGCGGCGTGCTGCGCGCGCCGGTCTCGCTGAGGAACAGGAATTCGTCGCGGGTGACCTTCTGCTTCAGCGGTGCGCCGCGTTCGGCCCAGTCCGGGAACAGCTCGGTCAGCGCGCGCGGGTCCATCACCGCACCGGACAGCACGTGCGCGCCCGGCTCGGAGCCCTTTTCCAGCACGCACACCGACAGCTCGCGGCCGGCTTCCACCGCGCGCTGGCGCAGGCGGATCGCGGTGGCCAGGCCGGCCGGGCCGGCACCGACGATCACCACGTCGAATTCCATTACTTCACGCGGGGGCAGGGCGTTGGCTTCAGCGCTCATCGATTGCATGACTCGTGGGTAGGGCCGGCATCGGGGCCACCGGCGGTGCCTGGGAATCGCGCGTGCGGCCACGAGCGAAACGGTTGTTTGAATGTGTCAGGGTACCGGGACGCGCGTGATCGAGCTAGATAGACGCCGTTCACCGCACGATTGCTGCAGCGCAGCGTAATGTCCCGGCCCCGGATGACCGACAATGGCCGGGTCCTGACTGCGCGTGAGTGCCATGGCTTTGCATCCGTACGATCTGTTCGATGTCCGTTCCCTGCTCAGCGAGGAAGAGCGCGCGGTGCAGGACAGCGTGGCCCGCTTCACCAACGAGCGCGTGCTGCCCATCATCGGCGATGCCTTCGACCAGGCCCGCTTCCCCGAGGAGCTGGTGCCGG
Source organism: Stenotrophomonas sp. S39 (assembly GCF_016624665.1). Taxonomy (NCBI): domain Bacteria; kingdom Pseudomonadati; phylum Pseudomonadota; class Gammaproteobacteria; order Lysobacterales; family Lysobacteraceae; genus Stenotrophomonas; species Stenotrophomonas sp. S39. The sequence goes on from NZ_JACVTT010000009.1 coordinate 51,370, forward strand.
AAGTGGCGGCGCTGGGCCTGCTCGGCGCGACGCTGCCGGCCGAGTACGGCGGCGGCGACCTGGGCGCGGTCAGCTACGGCCTGATCTGCCAGGAACTTGAGCGCGGCGATTCCGGCCTGCGCAGCTTCGTGTCGGTGCAGAGCTCGCTGTGCATGTACCCCATCTACGCCTACGGCAGCGAGGAACAGCGCCGGCAGTGGCTGCCGGCGATGGCCCGCGGCGAACTGATCGGCTGCTTCGGCCTGACCGAGGCCCACGGTGGCTCGGACCCGGCCAGCATGAAGACCCGCGCGGTGCGTGATGGCAGCGACTGGCGCATCAGCGGCAGCAAGATGTGGATCACCAGCGGCCCGGTGGCCGACCTGGCCATCGTCTGGGCGCAGACCGAGGACGGCATCCAGGGCTTCGTGCTGGAAAAGGGCATGGCCGGTTTCACCACGCAGGAGATCAAGCACAAGATGAGCCTGCGCGCCTCGCTGACCGGTGCGTTGTACTTCGATGACGTACGCGTGCCCGACAGCCACCGCCTGCCGAACGTGAAGGGGCTGAAGGGCCCGCTGGGCTGCCTGACCCAGGCCCGCTTCGGCATCAGCTGGGGCCCGATCGGTTCGGCCATCGCCTGCCTGGATGAAGCGCTGGGCTATGCCAAGGAGCGCGTGCTGTTCGGCCGCCCGCTGGCCGCCACCCAGAGTGCGCAGATCAAGCTGGCCGAAATGGCCCGCCGGATCACCACCGCGCAGCTGCTGGCGCTGCAGCTGGGCCGGTTGAAGGAAGCGGGGCAGCTGCAGCCGCAGCAGGTCAGCCTGGCCAAGTGGAACAACTGCCGCATGGCCATCGATATCGCCCGCGAATGCCGTGACCTGCTCGGCGGCGCCGGCATCACCACCGAACACGTGGCGATACGGCATGCGCTGAACCTGGAATCGGTGATCACCTATGAAGGCACCGAGACCGTGCACCAGCTGGTGATCGGCCGCGAGCTGACCGGGATCAGCGCGTTCTGAAGGTATCCGGTTTCCGGACGTGATACCGGGGAGCCGAGCGCGGGCTCGGCTCTACAGGAGCGTACGTGTAGAGCCGAGCCCATGCTCGGCTGCTTCCTTTCACGCGCCGCCGGCAAACCCGTGCTGGCGCCAGGCTTCGTACATCACCACGGCCACGGTATTGGACAGATTGAGGCTGCGGTTGTCCGGGCGCATCGGCAGGCGCAGGCGGCGGCCTTCGGGCAGGGCATCGAGCAGGTCCTGCGGCAGGCCGCGGCTTTCCGGCCCGAACAGGAAGGCATCGCCTTCTTCGAACGCCACGCTGTCATAGCGCACGCTGGCCCGGGTACTCAGGGCGAACAGCCGCTTGGGCGCGATGCGCGCCAGCGCGGTGTCCAGGTCGGGGTGCACCTGCAGGCGCGAATACTCGTGGTAGTCCAGCCCGGCGCGCTTGAGCTGCTTGTCTTCCAGTGCGAACCCGAGCGGTTCAACCAGGTGCAGCTGCGCGCCGGTGTTGGCGCAGAGCCGGATCACATTGCCCGTGTTGGGCGGGATTTCCGGTTGGAACAGGATCACGTGGAACAGGGGCGCGGCATTCATCGCTGCAGTGTACCTGCGACCGATGCCGCCTTTACGGCGCACGCCCTGCACGGGGCAGGGCGGACGCCGCTTACGGGCGCAGCAGAACCTGGGCGGTTTCGGTGGCCAGGGCCTGCAGGTCGGCAGCACTCGGGCGCACCTGCAGGGCCGGCAGGTTGGTGATGACCTGGTTGGCGACGCTGGTGGCGGCGGCGGCCAGGGTGGCGGCGTAGCGCTCGGCTTCCAGCTCGGCGGCCAGGGCCACGCGCTGTTCCAGGCTCGGGCGCACTTCGACGGCCGCCAGGGTGGTGATCGGCAGGGCGGCGGCGACCGGGGCGGCGATGAAGCCGCCGCGCTCGGCCAGCTGGTCGGCGCTGGGGCGCACTTCCACGGTGGCGAGGGTGACGATGCCGCTGGCCTGTTCCCAGGCCTGCTGGGCCAGCTGGTCGGCGGCCGGGCGGACCTGCACGGTGGACAGGGTCTTGATGGATTCGGAGGCCTGCACCGACGAAACAACCGCGGTGCCGGCAATCAGGGCGATGGCGATGGCAATGGTCTTGGCGTTCATGACGGGGCCTGTTTAGTGTTGGTGAGCGGTGGTGTGGTAGTAAGGTAGAACACCAATCCGGGGCATGCAAGGAAAATTTTCAATTTCCTTCTTTTGTTCAGCATCCAGTCATTTTGGATCTGAAGCCCTTCTTGGCGCAGGAACAACAGAGCAATCCCCGTGCCAACTTCACGTCATTGATTTCAAAGGGTTTTGTAGGCGGCCTGGAGTGTCCGCGGGGCGGACACCTGTCCGTTCGATCCGCCGTGGACACTGTCCGGACGATGAATCCGGCCGCACGTGACCGTGTGGAAGGCAGGCCTGACGGTGCTGGGCGGCGGATACCCCCAGTGACTGGTGGCCGATACCCGGCCCCGCGCCCGCGCGCTAGGATCGCGATTCACCAACGTGACCAAGGACCCGGAAATGTCTCTCGCCCTGCGCCCGCGCACCGCGCTGCTGGCCGTCGCCCTCAGTACCGCCCTCGGCACGCTTGCGCCGACCGCGGCACTGGCGGCCAAGCCGGCCGCCGCCACCAAGGTCGATATCCCGTTCGAGCAGTTCACCCTGCCCAACGGCCTGCGCGTGATCGTGCATACCGACCGCAAGGCGCCGATCGTCGCGGTCAACATCTGGTACCACGTGGGCAGCAAGGACGAGCCGGCCGGCCGCACCGGATTCGCCCACCTGTTCGAACACCTGATGTTCCAGAGCAGCGAAAACCACGACGGCGAGTACTTCGAGCCCTTCAAGCAGGTCGGCGCCACCGGCCAGAACGGCACCACCAACACCGACCGCACCAACTACTTCGAGAACGTGCCCACCACCGCGCTGGACATGGCGCTGTGGATGGAATCGGACCGCATGGGCCACCTGGTCGGTGCCATCGACCAGGCGGCGCTGGACGAACAGCGCGGCGTGGTGCAGAACGAAAAGCGCCAGGGCGAGAACCAGCCCTATGGCCAGGTGTGGGAAAAGATCAACCGCTCGCTGTACCCGGTTGGCCACCCGTACCACCACAGCGTCATCGGCTCGATGAACGACCTCAACGCCGCCTCGCTGGATGACGTCAAGACCTGGTTCCGCACCTGGTACGGCCCCAACAACGCGGTGCTGGTGCTGGCCGGCGACATCGACCTGGCCACCGCCAAGGAAAAGGCCGCCAAGTACTTCGGCAGCATCCCGGCCGGCCCGACCATGGCCCAGCCGAAGGTGGACGTGGCCAAGCGCGATGCCGACACCCGTGAAGTAATGACCGACAAGGTGCCGCAGGCGCGCATCTACCGCGCCTGGAACGTGGCCCAGGTCGGCACCACCGACATCGACCAGCTGCAGCTGCTGGGGCAGATCCTCGGCGGCGCCAAGTCCTCGCGCCTGAGCCAGCGCCTGCAGCACCAGGACAAGCTGGTGGACAACATCAGCGCCGGTGCCTATGGCTCGCAGCTGGGCTCCAACTTCATGGTCATGGCCACAGTGAAGCAGGGCCAGGACCCGGCCCAGGTCGAGAAGATCATCGATGAGGAAATCGAGCGCCTGCTGAAGGACGGCCCGACCGCCGACGAACTGTCGCGCGCCAAGACCGGCTTCCGCGCCGGCTTCATCCGCGGCATCGAGCGCATCGGTGGCTTCGGCGGCAAGGCCGACGCGCTGGCCGAGTGCGCGGTCTACACCGGCGATCCGGGCTGCTTCCGCACCTCGCTGGCCAACATCGACAAGGCCACCGCCGCCGACCTCAAGCGCGTGGGCGCGCAGTGGCTGGACAAGGGCAGCCACACCCTGGTGGTCGAGCCCGGCGAACGTGTCGCCCTGCAGGAAGAAGCCTCGGCCACGCCGAAGCCGTTCAACGTGCCGGCCGTGGATACGAAGTACAGCACCCTGCCGGAGCAGGTCGACCGCAAGGCCGGCGTGCCGCAGACCCGTGAGTTCCCGGCGCTGAAGTTCCCGGCGCTGCAGCGCGCCACCCTGAAGAACGGCACCACCGTGGTGCTGGCCGAGCGCCACGAGATCCCGGTGGTGCAGTTCAGCTACCAGTTCCCGGGAGGCTTCACCGCCGACCAGGGCCGCAAGCCGGGCACCGCCAACTTCACCATGAACCTGATGACCGAAGGCGCCGGCAAGCTGGGCTCGCTGGCCTTCGCCGATGCCGCCGACGCGCTGGGCGCCAGCCTGGATGCGGGCGCCGGCCTGGACTCGGTGACTGTCGACCTGTCGGCGCTGAAGGAAAACCTGGTGCCGTCGCTGGCGCTGTACCGCGACCTGCTGCGCGAACCGCGCTTCGAGCAGGGCGAGATCGACCGGGTGAAGGCTTCGTGGATCGCTGGCATCAAGCAGGAGAAGGTCAATCCGAACGCCGTGGCCATGCGCGTGCTGCCGCCGCTGCTGTACGGCAAGGGCCACCCGTACGCCATTCCGTTCACCGGCAGCGGTGATGAAGCGGCGATCACCAGCCTGGGCCGCGAAGACCTGGTCGACTTCCACCGCGACTGGCTGCGCCCGCAGGACGGCACCCTGATCGTGGTCGGTGACACCACCCTGGCTGAGATCGTGCCGCTGCTGGACAAGCAGTTGGGCGACTGGAAGGCCAGCGGCGATGCCCCGGTGATCAAGGCCAGCACCGCCGTGGCCGTGCCCAAGGCCGCGCGCGTGTTCCTGATCGACCAGCCCGGTGCGGTGCAGGCCAACCTGTTCGCCGGCCAGGTCGTGGCGCCGTCCAGCGACCCCGGCTCGACCCGCTTCGACATCGCCAACGGCGTGCTCGGCGGCGACTTCACCTCGCGCCTGAACATGAACCTGCGCGAGGACAAGCACTGGTCCTACGGTGCCCGGACCAGCGCCAGCAGCACCGTGGGCCAGCGCCCGTGGATGGCCATGGCACCGGTGCAGATCGACAAGACCGGCCCGGCCCTGGCGGAAATGCGCAAGGAGATCGCCGAGTTCGCCGATGGCAGCAAGCCGGCCACCGAGGCCGAGGTCAACCGCATCCGCAACATCCAGACCCTGAGCCTGCCCGGCGCCTACGAGACCGCCGCCGCGGTGGCCTCGACCATCGGCGCGATCGTGCAGTTCAAGCGCCCGGATGACTACGTGGTGCGCCGCAAGGCCGAAATCGAGGCGATGACCCCGGCGCAGGTGCAGCAGGCCGCGACCGAGATCAAGCCGCAGGGCCTGACCTGGGTGGTGGTGGGTGACCTCAAGCAGACCGAAGCGGCCGTGCGCGCGCTGAAGCTGGGCGAAGTGACCGTGATCGATGCCGAAGGCAACCCGGTCAAGAAATAAGGCAGGACGCGGCATGGGGTCGGATCCCTCCCATCGGGAGGGCTCCGACCCCGTCGTGCATCTGGGGTCAGAGCCCCCTGCGGGGGATCCGACCCCGGCCCCGGCTACCCCCGATTCAGGCGGTTCAGGCAGAATCGCCCCATACCCTTCCAGGATCTGCCCATGCGCTTTCTGCTGCTGTCGTCCCTGCTGCTCACCGTCACCGCCTGCACCTGGGTGCCGATGGAACCGGCCGGCAAGACCGTGCGCGTGCTCCCGGCCGGCCCGCTGCCCGCCGGCTGCATCACCAAGGGCGAGGTCGTGGTTACCGTGAAGAGCAAGGTCGGCTTCTACAACCGCAACCCCCTGCGCGTGCAGGAAGAGCTGGAAACCCTGGCCCGCAACGAGGCCCCCAGCGCCGGCGCCAACGCCGTCCAGGCCGCTGCGCCGCCCGCCGATGGCAGCCAGCGCTTCGCCGCCTTCCAGTGCCCGCCGCGCTGAACAGGGACCATACGGCCAAGGCTGAATTCGTAAAGATGCGGTGAAAGCCCGGGGGTTATAGAATAGCGCCCCCTTTTGCCTGAGCCTTGGCGCTAACTTCGATGCTCTTCAAGAATGTCTCGATCGCCGGCCTGGCACACGTCGACGCGCCGCATACGCTGACGACCAAGGAAATCAACGAGCGGCTGCAGCCGACGCTGGATCGCCTGGGCATCCGCACCGACGTGCTCGGCGATATCGCCGGCATCCACGCCCGCCGCCTGTGGGACAACGGCGTGCTCGCCTCCGACGCCGCCACCATGGCCGGCCGCAAGGCGCTGGAAGATGCCGGCATCACCGCGGGCCAGGTGGGCCTGCTGGTCAACACCTCGGTCAGCCGCGACTACCTGGAGCCGTCCACGGCCTCCATCGTCTCCGGCAACCTCGGCGTCAGCGACGAGTGCATGACCTTCGACGTCGCCAATGCCTGCCTGGCCTTCATCAACGGCATGGATATCGCCGCGCGCATGCTCGAGCGCGGTGACATCGACTACGCGCTGGTGGTGGACGGCGAGACTGCCAACCTGGTGTACGAAAAGACCCTGGAGCGCATGACCGCCCCGGACGTCACCGCCGACGACTTCCGCAACGAGCTGGCCGCCCTGACCACCGGTTCGGGTGCCGCCGCCATGGTCATGGCGCGCTCGGAGCTGGTGCCCGACGCCCCGCGCTACAAGGGTGGCGTGACCCGCTCGGCCACCGAGTGGAACCAGCTGTGCCTGGGCAACCTGGACCGCATGGTCACCGATACCCGCCTGCTGCTGATCGAAGGCATCAAGCTGGCGCAGAAGACCTTTGCCGCCGCCAGGATCGCCCTCGGCTGGGCCGTGGAGGAACTGGACCAGTTCGTCATCCACCAGGTCAGCCAGCCGCACACCGCCGCGTTCATCAAGAACTTCGGCATCGACCCGAAGAAGGTCATGACCATCTTCGGCGAGCACGGCAACATCGGCCCGGCCTCGGTGCCGATCGTGCTGAGCAAGCTCAAGCAGCTGGGCAAGCTGAAGAAGGGCGATCGCATCGCGCTTCTGGGCATCGGCTCGGGCCTGAACTGCTCGATGGCTGAAGTGGTCTGGTAAGACCCCCCTGTAGAGCCGAGCCCATGCTCGGCTCACGCGCCCAGCGCGGTCCCACTGCGGCCTGACCGGAGAGCCGCCGAGCATCGGCTCGGCTCTACACTGCGCCGCGATTCTCCCTAGGTGCTCCGCATGCGCGATCTTCCCGGTTACCCCGCCCACCCGCAGCGTTTCGAGGTCCGTCCCGGCCTGTCGATGAGCTATCTCGACGAAGGCCCGCGCGATGGCGAGGTGGTGGTGATGGTGCACGGCAATCCGTCGTGGAGCTATTACTGGCGCACGCTGGTGGCCGGCCTGTCGGACAGGTACCGCTGCATCGTGCCGGACCACATCGGCATGGGCCTGTCGGACAAGCCCGATGACCGCCGCTACGAGTACACCCTGCAGTCGCGCGTGGATGACCTGGACGCGCTGCTGCAGCACCTGGGCATCACCGGCCCGGTGACCCTGGCCGTGCACGACTGGGGCGGCATGATCGGCTTCGGCTGGGCGCTGTCGCACCATGCGCAGGTCAAGCGCCTGGTGGTGCTCAACACCGCCGCCTTCCCGATGCCAGCGGCCAAGAAGATGCCCTGGCAGATCGCGCTGGGCCGCCACTGGAAGATCGGCGAGTGGATCATCCGCAGCTTCAACGCGTTCTCGTCCGGGGCCTCGTGGCTGGGCGTGGAGCGGAAGATGCCGGCCGACGTGCGCCGCGCCTACGTGTCGCCGTACAACAGCTACGCCAACCGCATCAGCACCATCCGCTTCATGCAGGACATTCCGCTGTCGCCGGCCGACAAGGCCTGGTCGCTGCTGGAGCGCGCCGGCCAGGCGCTGCCGTCCTTCGCGGATCGCCCGGCCTTCATCGGCTGGGGCCTGCGCGACTTCGTGTTCGACCACCACTTCCTGAAGGGCTTCCAGGCGGCGCTGCCGCAGGCGCAGGTGCATGCCTTCGAGGACGCCGGGCATTACGTGCTGGAAGACAAGCACGAAGTGCTGGTGCCGGAAATCCGCGCCTTCCTGGACGCGAATCCCGTCTGAAGGATGTGCCGACCAACGGTCGGCACCTACCGGGGATGGCATGGGTGGGTGCCGACCGTTGGTCGGCACGCCGGACTACGCTGCGATCGGGTTGTTATCGCCGCCTTCCCAGTCCGCTGCGGTCAGCGGGTCCAGGCCATAGGCGATGCGGGCCTTGTCGCACTGCGGGCTGGCCTTGCCGTACTCCCACGATGCGTCCACCTCGCGGCATACGCTGGGCCGGTTGGGGTGGATGGTGCAGCGCGAATACACGCCGATCTGCGCGTCCAGCGCCACGCAGCGCACGGGCTTGGAGTGCGTTCCGCGCATGCACAGGCGGTGCGGGTCCAGGGTTTCGGTCAGCTGGTGCGGCACGCCGCCGGGGGTGACCTCGTCCGATTCCATCCAGTGGAAGGCCACGCGATATTGGGTGCAGCAGGCGCCGCAGGTCATGCAGGGGTGTTGCATGGGCAAGCCGCCTCGGGCGGCAGTGGGAATCGGGAACGAGGCTGCGGATTTTCCACGAAGCGGGCGGCCGCGCAAGAAATTCCGTAAGCGGCGACAATGAACGGATGAACGGACCCTGCAATATCGCCGCGCGGCTGCCTGAACTGGCCCGCGAGCGCCCTGACCAGATCGCCATCCGTTGCCCCGGCCGCCGTGGTGCCGGCAACGGCATGGCCGCCTATGACGTCACCCTGGACTACAGCCAGCTGGACGCCCGCAGCGACGCCATGGCCGCCGGCCTGGCCGGCTACGGCATCGGCCGCGGCGTGCGCACGGTGGTGATGGTGCGGCCCTCGCCGGAGTTCTTCCTGCTGATGTTCGCCCTGTTCAAGCTGGGCGCGGTGCCGGTGCTGGTCGACCCGGGCATCGACAAGCGCGCCCTGAAGCAGTGCCTGGACGAAGCGCAGCCGGAAGCCTTCATCGGCATCCCGCTGGCCCATGTGGCGCGGCTGGCGCTGCGCTGGGCGCCGTCGGCCACCCGCCTGGTCACCGTCGGCCGCCGCCTGGGCTGGGGCGGCACCACCCTGGCCGCGCTGGAGCGCGCCGGTGCCAGCGGCGGCCCGATGCTGGCCGCCACCGATGGCGAGGACATGGCGGCGATCCTGTTCACCAGCGGCTCCACCGGCGTGCCCAAGGGCGTGGTCTACCGCCACCGCCACTTCGTTGGCCAGATCCAGCTGCTGGGCAGCGCCTTCGGCATGGAAGCGGGCGGAGTGGACCTGCCGACCTTCCCGCCGTTTGCCCTGTTCGACCCGGCGCTGGGCCTGACCTCGGTCATCCCGGACATGGACCCGACCCGCCCGGCGCAGGCCGACCCGGCGCGCCTGCACGATGCCATCCAGCGCTTCGGCGTCACCCAGCTGTTTGGTTCACCGGCACTCATGCGCGTGCTGGCCGGGCACGGCCGGCCGCTGCCGACGGTGCGCCGGGTGACCTCGGCCGGTGCGCCGGTGCCGCCGGATGTGGTGGCCACCATCCGCCGCCTGCTGCCCGCCGATGCGCAGTTCTGGACGCCCTATGGCGCCACCGAGTGCCTGCCCGTGGCCGTGGTGGAAGGCCGCGAGCTGGAGCGCACCCGCGGCGCCACCGAGGCCGGCGCCGGTACCTGCGTCGGCAGCGTGGTCGCGCCCAACGAGGTGCGCATCATCGCCATCGACGACGCGCCGCTGCCCGACTGGTCGCAGGCGCGCGTGCTGGCCACCGGCGAGGTGGGCGAGATCACCGTGGCCGGGCCGACCGCCACCGATACCTACTTCAACCGCCCGCAGGCTACGGCCGCGGCGAAGATCCGCGAAACCCTGGCCGACGGCAGCACCCGCGTGGTGCACCGCATGGGCGACGTCGGCTACTTCGACGCGCAGGGCCGCCTCTGGTTCTGCGGGCGCAAGACCCAGCGCGTGGAAACCGCGCGCGGGCCGCTGTACACCGAACAGGTCGAGCCAGTGTTCAACACCGTGCCGGGCGTGGCCCGCACCGCACTGGTCGGCGTAGGTGCCGCCGGCGCGCAGGTGCCGGTGCTGTGCGTGGAGATGCAGCGCGGCCAGAGCGACAGCCCGGTGCTGCAGGAGGCCCTGCACGCGCATGCGGCCGCCCGCCTGGCCGACGCCGGGCTGCAGCACTTCCTGGTGCATCCAGCGTTCCCCGTCGATATCCGTCACAACGCCAAGATCGGCCGCGAGAAGCTCGCCGTCTGGGCCAGCGCCCAACTGGAGAAGCGCGCATGAAGATCCTGGTCACCGGCGGCGGTGGTTTCCTTGGCCAGGCGCTGTGCCGCGGCCTGCTTGAACGTGGCCACCAGGTGCTGGCCTTCAACCGCAGCCACTACCCGGAACTGCAGGCGATGGGCGTAGGCCAGATCCGCGGCGACCTGGCCGATGCGCAGGCCGTGCTGCATGCGGTGGCCGGCGTCGACGCCGTGCTGCACAACGGCGCCAAGGCCGGTGCCTGGGGCAGCTACGACAGCTACCACCAGGCCAACGTGGTCGGCACCGACAACGTCATCGCCGCCTGCCGCGCGCACGGCATCGGCAGACTGGTCTACACCTCCACGCCCAGCGTGACCCACCGTGCCACCCACCCGGTGGAAGGGCTGGGTGCCGATGAAGTGCCTTACGGCGAGAACTTCCAGGCACCGTATGCAGCGACCAAGGCGATTGCCGAACAGCGCGTGCTGGCCGCCAACGACGCAACGCTGGCCACCGTGGCGCTGCGCCCGCGCCTGATCTGGGGCCCGGGTGACCAGCAGCTGGTGCCGCGCCTGGCCCAGCGTGCCCGCCAGGGCCGCCTGCGCCTGGTCGGTGATGGCAGCAACAAGGTCGACACCACCTACATCGACAACGCCGCGCTGGCGCATTTCCTCGCACTGGATGCACTGGCCCCGGGCGCGGCCTGCGCCGGCAAGGCCTACTTCATTTCCAACGGCGAGCCGCTGCCGATGCGCGAGCTGCTCAACAAGCTGCTGGCCGCCGTCGGTGCACCGGCCGTGGAAAAGACGCTCAGCTTCAAGACCGCTTACCGCATCGGCGCGATCAGCGAACGGCTGTGGCCGCTGCTGCGCCTGCGCGGCGAACCGCCGTTGACCCGTTTCCTGGCCGAACAGCTGTGCACGCCGCACTGGTACAGCATGGAACCGGCGCGTCGCGATTTCGGTTACGTGCCGCAGGTGAGCATCGAAGAAGGGCTGCGCCGCCTGAAGGCCGCGTCGTGACGGCAGCGTCACGGCGCTGAAGGCTTCATCAGCCGCAGAGATCGCCATCACCGGTTGCACACCGGCAGATGCGCAGGATGGACCCAACGCCACACCGGCCGGACCACCCGCGAGGAACGCCATGCTGCATTACGCCGTCATCTTTTTCGTCATCGCCATCATTGCCGCCGTGCTCGGTTTCTCCGGCATTGCGGGCGCCGCCAGCAACATCGCCTGGATCCTGTTCGTGGTGTTCCTGGTGCTTGCCGTGATCTCGATGTTCCGCAAGCGCGGGTAGAGTCGAGCTTGCTCGACTGCTTTTCCCGCTTTTTCGTAGAGTCGAGCCATGCTCGACTGCCCAACACCAGTCGAGCAAGCTCGACTCTACGGAAGCGGGTCGAGCGGGTTACACCAGCGCTCGATCGGCCGCGTGCCGCTCCAGCGCCAGTTCGATCAGCCGCGTGATCAGGGCGGTATAGCCCAACCCGCTGGCACCCCACAGCTTGGGGTACATGCTGATGCGGGTGAAGCCGGGCAGGGTATTGATCTCGTTGATGACGATCTGCCCCTCAGCGGTGAGGAACACATCCACCCGCGCCATGCCCGCACATTCCAGCACCTGGTAGGCCTGCAGCGCGATCTGCTGGATGCGCGCCTGCGCATCGGCATCGATCGCCGCCGGCACCACCACGTCCGCGCCATCGGCGTTGATGTACTTGGTGTCGTAGGCATAGAACTCATCGTGCACCACCACTTCGCCGCAGACACTGGCCTGCGGCTGGTCGTTGCCCAGCACCGCGCACTCGATCTCACGGCCGACCACGGCCGATTCCACCAGCACCTTGTGGTCATGGCGCAGCGCCAGCTGCAGCGCGTCGGCAAACTCACCGGCCTGCTTGACCTTGCTCACCCCCACCGACGACCCCTGGTTGGCCGGCTTGACGAACAGCGGCAGCCCCAGCTGCGCGATCAGTGCCTGCACATCCACGCCTGCGGCCTCGTGGCGGCGGATGCACACCCACGGCGCCACCGGCAGGCCCGCGTCGCGCAGCAGCCGCTTGGCCACGTCCTTGTCCATCGCCGCTGCCGACCCCAGCACCGGCGAACCGACGAAGGGCAGGTTGGCCATGCGCAGCAGCCCCTGCAGCGCGCCGTCCTCGCCCAGCGGGCCGTGCACGATGGGCAGCACCACGTCGATCTGGTCCAGCGCGGTGGATGCATCCACCGGCTGCAGCTGTGCGTGGCCCGCGCCCGGCCGCAGCGCCAGCGCCGTGCCCGAAGGGCGCAACGCGATGCGCGCCGGGTCATCGGCATGGACCAGGAAAGTCCCGGGCTGGCTCAGGTGCCACTGGCCCTGCTTGTCGATGCCGACCAGTACGGGTTCGAAGCGCTCGCGATCGAGCGCATCGAGGATGTTCTTCGCCGACTGCAGCGAAACTTCGTGCTCGGAGGACATGCCCCCGAAGATGATGCCGACCCGGGTCCGTGCCATGGGTGTTGTCCTGTGCAACAAGGCCACACAGCATGAACCGCCCGGCCCGGTTCCGGTAGTTGCCAACCTTGGTTGGCATACCAGCAACAGCAGTGGGGTCAGAGCCCGTTGCACAGCAACGGGATCCGACCCCGTGCCGACCAACGGTCGGCACCCACCAAAGCAGAAGGCCGTTCCGACAGATCGCGGAAAACTGTCGAAGGCGGGGTGGGTCCGGTTGCGGGGGCGTGAGCCGCATGGATGCGGCGACCGAGCTTACATGGACGTACTTGCAGCGTCCCCCGCAACCGGACCCACCCCGCCATCCCACGGACTGCCCGCTTTTGACGTTGATCTTGCCGGCCAGAGGCCGGTGCCTCTGCGGGTGCCGGGCGGCCGCCCGGCCCAAGCCCGCCACCCACGCAGGTAGAATGCACACATGGCTCTCTCCCTGCTCTCGTCCCTCAAGCCGCTCGCCGGCCGCGCCCTGCAGACCGCCCTGAACCGCGCACTGGCGCTGGATCCGGATACCCGGCATGCCCTGGCCAGCCTCGACGGCCGCCACATCGACCTGACCCTGGACGCCCCGTCGCTGGCGATGCGCATCAGCGTCGCTGGCGACCAGCTGCGCGTCGGCCCGGTGGATGCACAGGAAGCCGACCTGGCCGTGCGCAGCAGCCTGGCCGGCGTGCTTGCCCAGCTGCCGCTGCTGGCCAATGCGCGCCGCGGCAGCGACAACGGCAAGGGCCGCGTGCGCGTGGCCGGCGATGCCGAACTCGCGCGCCGCCTGCAGCAGCTGGCCAAGGGCTTCGACCCCGACTGGCAGCAACCCTTCGTCAGCGTGTTCGGTGAAGTGCTGGGCGTGCAGGTGGCCAACACCCTGCGCAGCGCCCTGCAGCACGCGCGCCAGGGCGCCATCGACCTGGCCCACAGCGCCGCCGAATTCATCACCGAAGAGTCGCGCGACGTGGTGCCACGTGCCGAACTGGATGCCTTCCACGACGACGTGGACGTGCTGCGCGACGACGTCGAGCGCCTGGGTGCACGCGTGCAGCGCCTGCGGGGTGCCGCATGAAGGCGCTGCTGCGGGCCAACCGCATCGGCCGCATCATCCTGCGCTACCGCCTCGACGATCTGCTGCAGGGCACGCCGGCCGAGCGCTGGCTGCGCCTGGCCAAGCCCTTCGTGCCGCGCGCCTCGGCTGACATCGCCTCGCAGTCGCGCGGTGCGCGCCTGCGCCTGGCGCTGCAGGACCTGGGCCCGATCTTCGTCAAGTTCGGGCAGATCCTGTCCACCCGCCGCGACCTGGTGCCGCCGGACGTGGCCAACGAACTGACCCTGCTGCAGGACCGGGTCAAGCCCTTCGATGGCGACACTGCGCGCCGTATCGTTGAAGAGGCGCTGGGCCTGCCGGTCAGCGAAGCGTTCGCCAGCTTCGACACCGAACCGCTGGCTTCGGCGTCGATCGCCCAGGTCCACGCCGCGACCTTGTCCGATGGCCGCCAGGTGGTGGTGAAGGTGCTGCGCCCGGGCATCGAGAAGCAGATCGATGCCGACATCGCCCTGCTCAATTCGCTGGCCGCGCTGGTCGAGCGCACCCATCCGCGCGCCGACAAGATCCGCCCGCGCGAAGTGGTGGCCGAGGTCGAGAACACCCTGGCCGCCGAGCTGGACCTGCAGCGCGAAGGCGCCAATGCCAGCGTGCTGCGCCGCTTCTGGGAAAACAGCGACGACCTGTACGTGCCGGAAGTGATCTGGAGCCACACCGCCGAGCGCGCGCTGACCCTGGAGCGGGTGTGGGGCATTCCGTCCGACGACATCGCCGCGCTGGACAAGGCCGGCATCGACCGCAAGGCGCTGGCCGCCAAGGGCGTGCGGGTGTTCTATACCCAGGTGTTCCGCGACAACTTCTTCCACGCCGATGCGCACGCCGGCAACATCTGGGTCGACACCGATCCGGCGCGCCGCGACAACCCGCGCTTCATCGCGCTGGACTTCGGCATCATGGGCCAGCTCTCGCAGGAAGATCAGTACTACCTGGCCGAGAATTTCATGGCCATCTTCAACCGCGATTACCGCCGTATCGCCGAACTGCACGTGCAGGCGCGCTGGATGCCGGACAACGTGCGCATCGACGATCTGGAAGCGGCGGTGCGTTCGGTGTGCGAACCGTACTTCACCCGCCCGCTGTCGCAGATCTCGCTGGCCGAGGTGCTGCTGAAGCTGTTCCGGGTGGCCCAGCGCTACCAGCTCACCCTGCAGCCGCAGCTGATCCTGCTGCAGAAGACCCTGCTGAACATCGAAGGCGTGGGCCGCCAGCTCGATCCGCAGATCGACATCTGGGCGGTGGCCAAGCCGGTGCTGGCGAAGATCCTGCGCGAGCGCTACAGCCCGCGCCGGGTCGTACGCGAGATCGGCAAGCGCCTGCCGGAAATCATGACCCACGCGCCGGACATGCCGCGCCTGGTGCACGCGTGGCTGACCCAGCAGGTGGAAGGCCGCCACGAACTGGCGATGCGCTCGCGTGACCTGGTCACCCTCGATGCCAGCCTGCAGCGGCTGCAGAAGCGCGCGGTCGGTGCCATCACCGGCGTCGGCCTGCTGGCCATCGCCACGCTGATGTACGTGCTGCAGCCGCCGGGCTGGTACTGGGGCGACCTGCCGGTGCTGAGCCTGGGCGCGGCCGCGGTGGGGGCGTTCGCCCTGGCCCGCGCCTGGTGGCGGTGAGCGCCGCCCTGCAGGCGCTGAAGGAAGAACTGGCCCGTCACGGCGCGGCCAACGATGCGCGCGAGACCGAGCGCGGCCGGCGCATGCTGAACATCACCGCCGACACCGGTGAGCTGCTGTCGGTGCTGGTGCGCTTCGGCCAGGCGCGGCGGGTGCTGGAAATCGGCACCTCCAATGGTTACTCCACGCTGTGGCTGGCTGAAGCCGCCGCAGCCATCGATGGCCACGTCACCACGTTGGAGTACGCCGCCGACAAGGTCGCGCTGGCGCAGGCGAATTTCGAACGCAGCGGCCTGGCCGGGTGCATCCGCCTGGTGCACGGCGATGCCGGGCAATGGCTGGCCAGCGCTGCCGATGCCAGCATCGACCTGCTGTTCCTCGATTCGGACCGCGCACAGTACGCCGGCTGGTGGCCGCAGCTGCGCCGCGTGCTGCGACCCGGCGGCCTGCTGGTAGTCGACAACGCCACCTCGCACGCTGCACAGATGGAGCCGCTGCGCGCGCTGCTGGATGCCGACACGGCCTTCAGCACCAGCCTGGTGCCGGTGGGCAACGGCGAACTGCTGGCCGTGCGCAACAGCTGACCATCGGTAGGTAGTGCCGGCCGCTGGCCGGCAACCTGAGCCAAGCCGGCCAGCGGCCGGCTCTACCGCATTCAGTGCACAGCCGGGATAATCGCGCGGTGAGCACCGAACCCGACACCCTCGCCGCGGTCGAGACTGAAACCGCCCCCCTGCAGCTGCTGCACCTGGACGAGCGCCTGGCCGTGGTCAACAAGCCGGCCGGGCTGATGGTCCACGACAGCAAGCTGGCCCGTGGCGAAGACGATTTCCTCGCCGATCGCCTGCGCGAGCAGCTGGGCCGGCCGATCTTCCTGGTGCATCGCTTGGACCGCGCCACCAGCGGCTGCCTGCTGCTGGCCTTCGACCGCGAGACCGCCAGCACGCTGGGCAAGGCCCTGATGGGCGGCGAGGTGAGCAAGGATTACCTGGCCATCTGCCGCGGTTGGCCGGCCGAGGAGGCCTGGCAGGTCGACCACGACCTCGATGGCGGCCCGGGCAAGCCGGTGAAAAAGCCGGCGGTGACCGATTTCCAGCGCCTGGCTACCGGTGAACTGTCGGTGCCGGTGGGCGACTTCGCCAGTTCGCGCTATGCGCTGCTGCGCTGCCAGCCGCAGACCGGCCGCTTCCGGCAGATCCGCCGCCACCTCAAGCATCTCTCGCATCACCTGATCGGCGATACCAGCCACGGTGATGGCCGCCACAACCGCAATTTCCGCATGCAGGGCGTGCACCGCATGCTGCTGCACGCCGAGCGCCTGCGTTTCCCGCACCCCGATGGCGGCACGGTGGACGTGCGCGCGCCGGTGGATGGCGAGTTCCAGAAGGCGCTGGACCTGTTCGGCTGGCAGGTACCGTAGGGGTAGCGCCGGGCCGTGCCCGGCGGCTTCTGCGATGAAACGGCCGCGCTTCGCGCTCGCCGGGCATGGCCCGGCGCTACCGCCTCACTTCGCTTCCGGCTCGTTGATGATCGCCTGCATGTCCTTCTCCAGGTCGGCCATCAGCGGCTTCATCTTTTCCTGGATGGCGATCATCACGTTCTGCATCAGCAGCGGGGTCTTGTCCAGCAGGCTCTGCCCGGCCGAGCTCTCGTAGAACTCGGCCATCGCCAGCACGTCTTCCTTGCTGAAGCTCTTCTTGTAGAGATCCACGTACATCGGCCGCAGCTGCTGCCAGGACAGCGCCTTGGTCAGGGTGGCGGTGGTGCGCTGCTGCATGCGCTGCAGCTGCTCGGTTTGCTGCGGGGTGAGCTGGCGCTGCCGGGCGATCTCCTCGAACTGCTGGCGCTGCATCGCCTCCAGCTGCGGCAGCATGCCATCGAGCAGGCTCTGCGCACGCGAGGCGGCCAGCAGGCGGTTGATGTCGGCATCGGTGGGCGCTGCCGCCAGGGCCGGCGCGCTCGCCGCGGCCAGCGCCAGCAGCAGCACGGTACGGCGCAGGGCGGTGGACAGGGCGGGAATGAAGCGGGTCATGCGAAGCTTCCTGCGGTACATGGGACGGCCAGCATACCTGCTGGACAGGCGAAGGCGGCGTGTTCGGTGCCTGATCGGCGGCATACGCCACGCGATGGCAGCCACGGCAACGCGGCTGCCGCTACAATGCGCGGATGGGCAGTGGACCGGTCACCATCAGCGCGCAGCTTGAAATCCCCGACGGTGAGATCGTCGAGCGGTTCGTGCGCGCCAGTGGCGCCGGCGGGCAGAACGTCAACAAGGTCTCCACCGCGGTGGAACTGCGTTTCGACGTGGCCAACTCGCCCTCGTTGCCCGACCCGTTGCGCGAGCGCCTGCTGGCGCGGCGCGACCGGCGCATGACCGGCGAAGGCGTGCTGGTCATCGATGCGCAACGGTTCCGGACCCAGGATCGCAATCGCGAGGATGCGCGCGAGCGGCTGGCGGCCTTCATCCAGGCCGGGTTGAGCGTGCCCAAGCCACGCAAGGCCACCAAGCCGACCCTCGGGTCGAAACTGCGTCGTCTGGACGCCAAACGCGGGCGCGCGCAGATCAAGCGCGGGCGCTCATCACGTGACTGGGAGTGATTGCTTGAACAACCCGACGCCGTTGCTGCCGGCCGTTCCGCCGAGCATGCCGCAGGTCAAACCCAACGCCTTCCTGCGCTGGCTGGCGCGCTGCACGCTGCGCATGGGCGGCTGGAAGGTCACCGGTACCCTGCCTGACGTGCCCAGGCTGGTCTTCATCATCGCCCCGCATTCGTCCAACTGGGACGGCCTGTGGGGCATGGCGGCGAAGATCGCACTGGGCATGAAGGTGAAAGTGCTGGGCAAGGCCTCGCTGTTCTGGTGGCCGCTGGGCCCCCTGCTGCACAAGCTGGGCGTGATCCCGCTGGACCGCAGCGCGCCGCAGGGCACCGTCGGCCAGGCCGTGGACCTGCTGCGCAACAACGAGAAGATGTGGTTCGCCATCACCCCCGAAGGCACCCGCAAGGCCGTGAAGGACTGGAAAGCCGGTTTCCTGAAGATCGCGCGGATGGCCGACGTGCCGGTCCTGGCGGCGTACTTCCACTACCCGGAAAAGACCATCGGCATCGGCCCGCTGTTCCAGCCGACCGGCGATGACGCCGCCGACATGGCCGCCATCCGTGAGTTCTACCGGCCCTGGATGGGCAAGACCCGCGGCACGGTCTGAGCCGGCCACGGCCGGCAACCGAGGCGCCACGTCCGGCACATGCCGGGCGAGCGCGACAGGAGTAGGGTGGAGGGCTGGTATCCCATACCGTCCGCCCAAGGAGCGTTTTACATGTCGCGTACCGTAGTCCTGGCCGCCGCCATCAGCCTGGCGCTGGCGGCCTGTTCCGGCAAGGAGTCCACCCCCGTGTCCGAAGCACAGAAAGCCCCGGCCCAGCAGCCGGCCGAAGCCTCCACCAACCCGCTGCTGAGCGCCAGCACGCTGCCGTTCCAGGCGCCGCAGTTCGACAAGATCAAGGACAGCGACTACACGCCGGCCTTCGAAGAAGGCATGCGCCAGCACCTGGCCGATGTCCGCAAGATCGCCGACAACGCCGAGCCGGCCACCTTCGACAACACCATCGTGGCGATGGAGCGCAGCGGCGAGACCCTGAACCGCGTGTCGCGCATCTTCTTCGGCCTGGTCCAGGCCGATGGCACCGAAGCGCGCCAGAAGATCCAGGAAGACATCGCCCCGAAGCTGGCCGCGCACCAGGACGAGATCAACCTCGACCCGAAGCTGTTCGCCCGCGTGAAGTCGCTGTACGACCAGCGTGACACGCTGGAACTGGACCCGGTGCAGAAGCGCCTGGTCGAGCATTACTACGACGGCCTGGTGCGCGCTGGCGCGCAGCTGTCCGACGCCGACAAGGCGAGCCTGCGCAAGCTCAACGTCGAAGAGACCACCCTGTCCACCCAGTTCCACACCCGCCTGGTGGCTGCAACCGCCGCTGCGGCCGTGGTCGTCGATGACAAGGCCAAGCTGGCCGGCCTGGACGAGAACGCGATCAACAACGCGGCCAACGCCGCCAAGGATCGCAAGCTGGATGGCAAGTTCGTGCTGCCGCTGCAGAACACCACCCAGCAGCCGGTGCTCGGCTCGCTCAGCGACCGCGACCAGCGCGCCGCCGTGCTGAAGGCTTCGGAAACCCGCGCCGAGCGTGGCGACAAGAACGACACGCGCGAGACCGTGCAGCGCCTGGCCCAGCTGCGCGCGCAGAAGGCCAAGCTGCTCGGCTTTGAAACCTTCGCCGATTACCAGCTGGGCGACCAGATGGCCAAGACCCCGGCCGCGGCGCTGAAGCTGCTGACCGACACCGTGCCGGCAGCCACCGCCAAGGCGCGTGCCGAAGCCGGTGAGATCCAGAAGGTGATCGACGCCCAGAAGGGTGGCTTCCAGGTCGCCGCTTCCGATTGGGACTTCTACGCCGAGCAGGTCCGCAAGGCCAAGTACGATCTGGACGAGTCGCAGGTCAAGCCGTACTTCGAACTGGACAACGTGCTGCAGAACGGCGTCTTCTACGCCGCCACCCAGCTGTACGGCATCACCTTCAAGCCGCGCACCGACATTCCGACCTACAACCCGGACATGAAGGTGTACGAAGTGTTCGACAAGGACGGCACCTCGCTGGCCCTGTTCTACACCGACTACTTCAAGCGTGACACCAAGTCCGGCGGCGCCTGGATGGACGTGTTCGTCGAGCAGGACGGCCTGACCGGTGCCAAGCCGGTGGTCTACAACGTCTGCAACTTCACCAAGCCGGCCGATGGCCAGCCTGCGCTGATCAGCTTCGACGACGTCACCACCATGTTCCATGAGTTCGGCCACGCCCTGCATGGCATGTTCTCGAACGTGAAGTACCCGTCGATCGCCGGTACCGCCACTTCGCGCGATTTCGTCGAGTTCCCCTCGCAGTTCAACGAGCACTGGGCGCTGGACCCGAAGGTCTTCGCCAACTACGCCAAGCACTACAAGACCGGCGAAGCGATGCCGCAGGAACTGGTCGACAAGATCCTCAAGGCACGCAGCTTCAACCAGGGCTACGCGACCACCGAGTACCTGTCGGCCGCGCTGCTTGACCTGGCCTGGCACACGCAGAAGGCCGATGCCCCGCTGCAGGACGTCGGCGCCTTCGAAGCCAGCGCGCTGAAGAAGTTCAAGGTCGACCTGCCGCAGGTGCCGCCGCGCTACCGCACCACCTACTTCGACCACATCTGGGGCGGCGGCTACTCGGCCGGTTACTACGCCTACTTCTGGGCCGAAGTGCTGGACCATGACGCCTACCAGTGGTTCACCGAACACGGTGGCCTGACGGCGGCCAACGGCCAGGAGTTCCGCGACAAGATCCTCTCGCGCGGCAACAGCGTGGAACTGTCGACCCTGTACCGCGATTTCCGCGGCAAGGACCCGTCGGTGGAACCGCTGCTGAAGTTCCGCGGGCTGAAGTAAGAAACAGAAAACGGCGGGGGCAACCCCGCCGTTTTTCGTTGTGTAGAGCCGAGCCCACGCTCGGCTGATGTTTCCTGGAAGGGCAGCCGAGCATGGGCTCGGCTCTACAAACCGCGTTACGTCCCTACGTGCACGCGATTGGCCTGTTCGGCCAACCCAAGGTGATCCAGCGCGATGTCCAGCGCCAGAACGTAACTCTGCGCACCGTAGCCGGCAGCGATGCCCAGGCGTTGGCCGACACCGGCCGGCAGGCACGGTTCGGCAACCGCACCGTCGTCATGTACTTCCACGTAGGCGTTGTGCAGGTACGGCAGCAGGCGCTGCAGGCGCAGGCTGTTGGCACACGCGCCCGGGTCGAGCAGCGTCACCTCGCCGCGGCTGTGGTCGGCCACGCGCAGTGCATCCAGCAGTTCCTGTTCCGAGCCGCAGGCGCGGATGGCGACGCTGGTGCCGGCGTCGATCGCGCGGTGCACCAGTGATTTCAGCACCGGCGCCGGCAGCGGCATCGCCGTGCGGATCAGGGAGCCGGCGGCTTCCGGGCCACGAATGATGAAGATCGACATGGCTCAGCCCTCCTGCGCCAGGCGGCGGCCAACGATGGCCAGCGACAACGGGTAGCCGGCCTGCTGGCTGCGCTGGTCGACCACCACCGCGGCCGGACCGTGCTGCAGGCGCAGGCGCGCCTCCAGCCCCGGTTCGCTGCGCGACTGCAGTTCGATGTACTGCGCTGGCAGTCGTTCCAGCGCCGCCTGCAACGCGCCGCCCTCGGCCTGCCACTGCGCCTCGTCGGCCGCACCGACATCCAGCAGTACCCAGTCGGCCGCGCGCGCCTGCGGCTGGCACAGGCAGTGGCGCACTTCGGACAGGCTGGCGCAGTCGCTGCACAGCACGCGATGGCCGCTCAGCTGTGCCGGCAGCTGCGGGCGCGGTGCCGGCGAAGACGCGTGGCGGATCACCAGGAGGGTCATACAACACCTTGTGGAATGCGCCCTGTGGCGCGGTGGGCACACGATGCGCGCGGTGCCCGTAAAGGAGCGATGCCCGTTGCCGGGGGCGCGCGTAAAACCTGCGTAACGCTTCCCGTAGAGCCGTGCCCATGCTCGGCCTGCTTTCTGTAGAGTCGAGCTTGCTCGACTGAGGCGCAGAGCAGCCGAGCATAGGCTCGGCTCTACAGGCTCCCGGTGCGGGAACCTCGCGGGCCTGCCTGTGGTCTGATAGCGCTACCGCCTACCCGGAACCTGCCATGGACGCTGTCACCCGCCCCCCGTTTGCCGAACGCGCGCTCACCTGGCTGAAGAAGGAAGCGCTGCCGCTGCTGGTCATGCTCGGCCTGCTTGCCGCTGCCCGCGACACCCTGGCCAACCACTACGTGGTGCCCAGCGGCTCGATGCAGCCGACCCTGCAGCCCGGCGACCGCGTGGTGGTGGACATGCGCGCCTACGGCCTGCGCCTGCCGTTCACCAGCCAGCAGCTGCTGGCCACCGGCACCCCGCAGCGCGGCGAAGTGGCCGTGTTCGATTCGCCGGCCGATGGCACCCGCCTGATCAAGCGCGTGGTAGCCGTGGCCGGTGACCACGTGCAGCTGCAGGGCGGCCACCTGGCCATCAACGGCCAGCCGCTGCAGATCGCCGACCTGCGCGACACCGAAGCCTTCGGTGAGCGCCAGGCCCAGCTTGATCTGGACATGGGCGGTGGCCCGGATATCGGCGACATGGTGGTGCCGGACGGCAAGCTGCTGGTGCTGGGCGACCACCGCGGCAACAGCTTCGATGGCCGCTTCTTCGGCTTCGTCGACGCCGGCAAGGTCTATGGCCGGGCCGTGGCGATCTACTACCGCAGCGGCGATGGCTTCGAATGGAAGCACCTGTAAGCTGAATTGATACGTCCTGCATATCGATCCTGACTCATCAGGTTATGGATCGACTGGATCGAGGGGCCTACGCTGGTCCCCGTACCCCCACGCCGGCCGCCCCCACGGCCCCTCGATCCCATGACTGGCGAAACTGCGGCGTCCCTCAGCGGCCGCCCCCGCACCTCCGATTCCGTTGTCGACACCCGCATCCAGCAGGGCACCCCGGCGTTCCGGCGCACGGCGGTGGCGCTGTTCCTGGCGGGGTTCTCGACCTTCGGCCTGCTGTACACCGTGCAGCCCCTGCTGCCCGAGTTCAGCCGCCACTTCGGGGTGTCTGCCGCCGGCAGCGCGATGTCGCTGTCCCTGAGCACCGGCACCCTGGCCGTGGCCATGCTGCTGGCCGGCCTGCTGTCCGATGCGGTGGGCCGCCGGCCACTGATGATCGTCGCGCTGATGGCCTCGGCCGTGCTGTCGCTGTGCACCGCGCTGGTCGATGACTGGACGACGATGCTGGTGCTGCGCACCCTCCTGGGCCTGGCGCTGAGCGGCGTGCCGGCGGTGGCGATGACCTACCTGGTGGAGGAAATGGACAGCCGCGCGCTGGGCCTGGCCATGGGCCTGTACATCGGCGGCAACGCCATCGGTGGCATGAGCGGGCGCCTGCTGGCCGGCATCATCGCCGACCACTGGGGCTGGCGCTGGGGCATCGGCGTGGTCTCGATCATCGCCGTGGCCAGCACCGTGCTGCTGTGGCTGCAGCTGCCGCCGTCGCGGCACTTCCAGGCACGCCGCGGCGGCCTGCGCCAGCTGCCCTCGCGCTGGCGAACGCTGTTCGCCGATCCGGGCCTGCCGTGGCTGTTCGCCACCTCGTTCGTGCTGATGGGCGTGTTCGTCACCCTCTACAACTACCTGGGCTACCACCTGCTGGCGCCGCCGTACCACCTCAGCCAGACCGTGGTCGGCCTGATCTTCAGCGTGTACCTGGTCGGCACGTTCAGCTCGGCGTGGATGGGCCAGCAGGCCACCCGCTACGGGCGCGGCCGCGTGCTGACCATTGCCTTCGGCCTGATCGGTGCCGGCATCGTGCTGCTGTCGATGCCGTGGCTGACCACGATGGCGCTGGGCATCGCCCTGGTCACCTTCGGCTTCTTCGGTGGCCATTCGGTGGCCAGCAGCTGGGTGGGCAGCCGTGCCGGCTCGATGCGTGCCGAAGCCTCGGCGCTGTACCTGTTCGCCTATTACCTGGGCAGCAGCGTGCTCGGCGCCGTGGGTGGCCTGGCCTATGCCGCGTGGGATTGGTTGGGCGTGTGCCTGTTCACCGGCGTGCTGACCGTGCTCGGCGGCGGCATCATCTGGGCCCTGCAGCAGCGCGCCCCGCAGCCGGTCACCGCCTGACCCCCGCCGGGCCATGCCCGGCGAGCGCGCAGCGCGGGGCATCACCCCTCGGCGAACGCCCCGCGCAACAACCCGGCAAAATTGCGGATCAACGGCGTGACCCCTTCGCGGTGCCAGGCCAGCTGCACTTCCGAATGCGCCCCGGCATCGGCCAGCGCCACGAAGCGTGCGCCCTCCACCCGGATGTGGTCGCAGGAGGAGGGCAGCACCGCCACGCCCAGCCCGGCAGCCGCCAGGCTGATCAGCGTCGATGCCTCACCGGCCTCCTGCACGATGCGCGGGGTGAACCCCGCCGCCGCGCACAGCGCGATCATGTGGTCATGGATGCCGGCCCCGGCACTGCGGCGGAACGCCACGAACGGCTCCTGGGCGAAATCGCGCAGCGCCAGCGTGCCCTGCTCCGACAGGCGGCGCAGGGCAGGGTGGTCGGCGTGCACGATCAACGCCAGCGGATCGACGAACAGGCTGTGCGCCACCAGTTCCGCCGGCAGCGCACGCTTGCGGATGATGCCCACGTCCAGGCTGCCATCGAGCAGGGCATCGATCTGCTGCAGGGTGTTCATTTCGCTCAGCTGCAGGCGCACCTGCGGGTACTGCTGGCGGTAGTGCAGGATCGAGCGTGGAATCTGCGGCGACAGCGGCGTGGCCCGGGTCAGGCCGATATGCAGCTCGCCCTGCTCGCCCCGCTGCGCGCGCTGCACCTCGTCCACCGCCGTTTCCACCTGCTGCACGATGGCCCGCGCACGTTCCTGCAGCAGCTCACCGGCGGCAGTGAGCTGCACGCGGCGATGGCTGCGCACGAACAGGCGCGCCCCGATCAGTTCCTCCAGCTGGCGGATCTGCTGGCTGAGCGGCGGCTGCGACATGCCCAGCCGCTCGGCCGCCTGGCCGAAGTGCAGCGTATCGGCAACGGCGAGGAAGTAACGCAGGTGGCGGAGTTCGATGGACATGGGGCCAGTTTATGCATCGTCAGCCGGAAATGAATCAGAGATGGGATCCGATCCCGTGCCGACCAACGGTCGGCACCCACCAACAGCAGCTGGCACCAACAGCAGCGACCAACTGTCAGAGGCGGGGGGGGGGGGGGGGGGGGGGGGGGGGGGGGGGGGGG